>DATMNF010000022.1:0-13066 GCA_035569355.1 Steroidobacteraceae bacterium | reverse complement strand
CTACAAGCACATCACGCACGATTCCGAAGGCGCGCGCGTCTGGGCCCACAACAAGGTCGAAGGCAACATCGAATACACCTCGCTCCTGTATTTACCGAAGCGCGCGCCGTTCGATCTGTTCGAGCGCGAGCAGAAGGGCGGCGTGCAGCTGTATGTGAAGCGCGTATTCATCATGGACAAAGCGGCGGAATTGCTGCCGCCATACCTGCGCTTCATGCGCGGACTCGTCGACTCGGCCGACCTGCCGCTGAACGTGTCGCGCGAACTGCTGCAGAACAATCGCACCGTCGAGAAAATCAAGTCCGCGCTGGTCAAGCGCACGCTGGACCTGCTCGAGGATCTGGCGGCAAACAAGCCGGAGGAATATGCAGAATTTTGGAAAACCTTCGGCGTGGTGTTGAAGGAAGGCATCATCGAGGACCCTGCTCAAAAGGAGCGCATCGCGAAGCTTCTCCGCTTTCACTCCACCGCTGCGAGCGGCGATGCCCCGGAGGTCACGCTCGGGCAGTACGTATCGCGCATGCAATCCGGCCAGAAGGCCATTTATTTTCTTACCGCCGACACGCTTGCGGCCGCACGCAACAGTCCGCATCTGGAAGCTTTCCGCGCCAAGGGCATGGAGGTGCTGCTGCTGGTCGATCGCATCGACGAATGGGTCGCGGGCCACCTGCACGAGTTCGAAGGCAAGACGCTCGCGAACGTCGCAAGCAGCGCCGCCGACGTGGCGTCCGCCATTGAAACGCCGGAAAAGGCCGCTGCCGAATCAGCCTTCAAAACCACCGCAGAACGGTTGAGCAAGGTTCTGACCGGCAAGATCGCCGGCGCGCAGGTGTCGGCCCGCCTGACCGATTCGCCCGCCGTGCTGGTCGCGGGAGAATTCGGCCTGAGCCTGCGCATGGGGCGCATTCTCAAGCAGGCAGGCCAGAACAATCCGTTTGCCACGCTGCCGATTCTGGAATTCAATCCCAAGCACCCCTTGGTGGAGCGCCTGCGGGACACGGCGGATGAGACCGGCTTCGCCGATTTGGCCCACGTGCTCTACGACCAGGCAATGCTTGCGGAAGGCGGCGAGCTCGACGATCCTGCGACCTTCGTTCGGCGCGTGAATCGCCTCATCGTGGAAGGCCTCGCCGCCCAATCGAAAATCATTCTGAGCTGAGCATGCTGATACCGCAGTGGGCTGGCAACGACAATATCGCGGAAGAATCGCCGAACCATGACGACTCGCTGCTCGACGCGTACTCCGGGGCAGTGATCGGCGCATTGGAACGGGTGTCCCCTGCGGTGACCTTCATCGAGGTGATGCACGGCGCCGGGGCGGCGGCGGGCGGCACTCCCCAGCGCCGCGGCGCACCCGATGCGCGCCGTCCGGTGCGCGGCAGCGGTTCCGGATTCCTCTTTACGCCCGACGGCTATTTGCTGACGAACAGCCACGTTGTACACGGCTCGGAGCAGATCGTAGTACGCTTGAACGACGACACTCGATTCACCGCCGACCTTGTCGGCAATGATCCGGACTCGGACCTCGCGGTGCTTCGAATCGGATCGCCGAGTGCGCTGCCCTATGTGGAATTCGGGGATTCGGCGTCCTTGAGAGTGGGCCAGGTGGCGATTGCAATCGGTAACCCGCTGGGCTACTCCAAAACCGTCACCACGGGAGTCATATCGGCTCTCGGCCGCACGCTGCGCGCGACATCCGGCAGGCTGATGCATGACGTGATCCAGACCGACGCTGCGCTCAATCCGGGAAACTCCGGCGGACCGCTGGTCGACTCGAAGGGGCGTGTCATCGGCGTCAACACCGCGATGATCCCGCAAGCCCAGTCGATCTGTTTTGCAACGGGAATCAACACCGCAAAATGGGTCATCGGACAGCTCTTCGCCCACGGCCGGGTGCGCCGCGCCTATATCGGCGTTTCGGGAGCCACGGTGCCGATTGCGACGCGTGTGGTGCGGCATTTCGGTCTGCCCCGCAACAGGGCGGTGCATGTGTTGGACTTGGTGGCCGGGAGTCCGGCCGCGAAGGCGGGGGTCGAGGCGGGCGATCGCATGATTGCGCTCGACGGGACACCGGTGGATGGAATCGACAGCTTGCAGCGACTGCTGGACGCCGATTGGATCGGACGGGAAGGCGAGTTGCAGTTGCTGCGCCGGTCGAGTGTGATTCGTGTGAAAATCCGACCGATCGAATTGCCGGCGCACGGAGCCTGAACAGCATGACCCCAACCTCTCATCCCATCACCTTGACAGTGCCCGTGGAACCCACGGACCACATGCTGGGCTCTGAGCACGCGCGCGTCACCGTCGTCGAGTACGGCGACTTCGAATGCCCCGGCTGCAAAGTGGCGGCGACCACACCGAAGTTGTTGCTCGAGCGATTTCCGAGCCGAATCCGGTTCATATACCGGCACTTTCCGATGCAGGAGGCCCATCCGCATGCGCTGATGGCGGCGGAGGCATCGGAGGCCGCCGCGGCCCAGGGAAAATTCTGGCCGATGCACGATGTGCTGTTCCAAAACCAGGCGCATCTCAAGGACAAGGATTTGCATCGTTACGCGGCGGGCTTGGGCCTCGATATGGCGCGCTACACGGCGGAGATGGACGATCGGATCTATTTGCAGAAAGTGCGCGAACACGCCGAGGGCGCCCGCCGCAGCCATATCCGCGCGACGCCGACGTTCTTCGTCGACGGAGTCGTGCAGGACATCTCCTTCGGCATGAAAGCGCTGCACGATGCCGTGGCAGCTGCGGTCGGGCGCGTCGGCTAAAAACGCGGCCTAGCGCGGATCCGGGCAGCCCTGCGGGCTCGACGCAGCATCCGACTGCGATACGCTGTCGGCATGCTCGCGCAAGATTCTATAAATGACATTGAGAGGCGCCGCACGGTCGAACTGTCCATGGCGAATCGGCAGCAGAGTATCCGAGACGCTGCCCGCGAGCCGTGCACTTTCGACCGTGACGTAGCCGTCCGAAGCTCGGCCATGAGCGTCATGGGTGGCGGTGCCGATGATCGAATAGAACGGGATGTCGGCAACCATCGGCAGTTCACCGTATGCCTGCATCATCGGGTAGCGGGGCGAGAGAGACTCGACGCTCGTCATGCGGCCCGACGTGAACCGCGGGCGAATGTCTGGCTGTAGCTCCTGCGGATCCCTCAGTCCGATCTCGCGCGCGAGGTTCACGTAGTCGGATGGCAGGCGCAAAAGACTCGAGCTCAATCGGCCGAGCAAGCCGTCCGCCGCCTCGCTGCCGTGTTGCGGTGTGCCCAAAAAAATGATCAATCCGACGCTGCTCCAAGGCTTGAGATACAAAGCTTCCGCGAATGTCTTGCGGGACGCTTCCGGTGCGCGAAGCGAATCGACGGGTACGCGAAATGCGGCATCCCAGAGCGCCGAGCCGCTGTCCACGCCTACGGACTTGGCCAGGAGCCCTCCCATACTGTGGCCGATCAGCACGAGTTTTGGGCTCACACTAGGATCGTATTTGACCACCGCGAGAAATTCGGCGAGCTCGCGGCGAAAACGCGCCGCCGTGGCGAGCACGTTCTCATTGGTTGCATACGTGTAATGGATGATCTGATAGCGGCCACGCAACTCCTCCGAACCCAGGATGTCGTTGGTCAGCTCGCGCCACGCTTCGGCGCTCGAGGCGAGGCCGTGAATCAAGACCAGCGGGATCTTTCCCGGATCCCACGGCGCGCTGATCGTGATGCCGAGGCGGCTCCCAGGCACGCTGCTGCCGAAGAGCGCCGCGCGGACCGCAGCGCGCGAATGGTCGCGGCTGACCTGCACCGCATACGGTGCCGTGAAATCGGCTGCAACCGGCAAGGTCTGCCGCCCGAAGCACACGTATTCTGCGAGGCGGGTATCGGCGAGCCCGACGCGCACACGCTCCACGGAGATTGCCGGGTCATCCGGGTCGAAGCGCAGGTACACCGTGATGGGGGCTATGTATCCGCCCGCGGGAAAATACTGCTCGAGCGGAAAGCTCTTCCCCGGGGCGCGGCGCGCGACCATGGGGATGCCGATACCGTCGCGCGAATAACGGTTGCGCAGGCCCGTGATGCGATAGCCCCAGGCAAATGAGAAATCGTTGAAGAAATACGCGTACAGATCGCTGTCGTCATTGTCGAAAGTGACGTCGAACGTGCCGGTGGGCGTACTCTCGGTGATATCTCCCGTCCAATTCCGTCCGGAGGCCATCAGCAGCAGGAAATAACGTCCCGCCGCTAGGCTATACATGCTCGACGCCAGACGGTACTTTTGGTCGAACGGATCGATGTGAATCATCTTGCCGTCGGGGAATAGCAGGCGCGCCGCCTCGCGGGCAGCGACGAGATAATAGCGGCGCGCTTGTACGGGGTCTTTTCGGTCGGCGATTTGCGCGGCTCGCAGAGCCAACTCGGAGCGGGCAAAGGCACGCGTCGAAGCATCGATGCGTTCGCTCGCACCGAGAGCCGCCAATTGTGCCGTGGTGCTTCCGGCGACGCCTGCTTCCGGAACCAGATTGAGCGCCTGGCGCGTCGCGAGACTCAAATGCTGGGAGCTCAGCAGGCTATCCGAATATTCGCGATAGCCTTCCCGCAGATCCAATGGTTCGACCGAAACGAGACTGCGCACTCTGATACAGCCCGCCACCGAGCACATCAGAGCCACCCCGCAAGCGATGCCTGCCGCATACGCGCCGCGCCTCGATCTCATGACCTCCCGCCCCCGCAAAAGGAAAGCCCCGCGGGTCTCGTGATCCGCGGGGCTTGAAAGGTTCTTCAGCGGTTGGGTGTCTAGGCCGCGGCCGGCCTGGCGCGCCCGGCTAGGCACCCCCGGTTAGGCACCCCGGTTAGCTCCAATCGCCGCCACCGCCGCCGTCCGAGAAGCCCCCGCCATCATCCCAGCCGGAGCCTGGGTCGTTCACGCCGAAATCGGCGCCGCCCATGTCGCTATTGCTGTTGAAGCCCGAGTCGGCGGCATCGGCAGGCGGTATCACGCCGCCGCTGCTGCCACGCCCGCCATCGAGGAAATGGTGCGCCAATTCCTCGCCGGCAACCACTCCCGCGCCAACTGCCAATCCGGAGGCGAGTCCGCCCGCGATGCCGGAGCCGATACCGCCCCCGCCCATCGGGGCCGGGCCGTAGCCGCCGGGTCCATAGGTGCCCGGCGCGCCGCCCGGGCCGGGACCGGCCATGGGATATTGGCCGGGATATTGGGCGGGTGGGCTGCGCCGTCGGAAGAGCATCAGCAGGACTCCGACCACGACGGCCAGAATCAACACGGTTCCCCATGGAAATCGGGCCGCAGCAGGAGCGGACCGGAACCCTGAGGGGCCGCCGAGCGCATTCGTCCGGATGCCGAGCTCGGATTTGAGCTCTTGCACCGCCCTAGGACTCTCAAAAGGCAGGCCGGGCTTCAATTGCTCGGCGGTGGCGAGTTCCGAGCGCGCCAGCGAGGTCTTGCCTTCTTTCGCGTACAGCTCAGCCTGCACGTAATGCGCCTTGGCACTGGTCGGGTGGTCGGCCAGCACTTGAGTGATCATTTGCTGGGCTTGATCGAGATGACCGCCTGCCGCCGCGGTATAGATTTGATCGACCGTCGGCTCGCTATCCGCGAACGCCGTCGACGTGACGACCGCGAAAGCCGCGGCCGCGGCAAGGGTTGCAGCAACTAAGAGTCTTCGCATAAAAGCCCCTGGCTGGGTCGAATTTGACCGTTCGCAGTTAGATATGGGCGGTTGCGCGAAGTTCAACGCCCCCCAAAAGCAAGGCCCAGGCTCCTAGATGACGCCCCGGCGCTTCTGGTCCAGCTCTATCGACTCGAACAGGGCTTGAAAATTCCCTTCGCCGAACCCCTCGTTGCCCTTGCGCTGAATGATCTCGAAGAAAATCGGTCCGATGGCATTCTTGGTGAAAATTTGCAACAGGATGCCGCTCGTCGCATCGCCGTCGATGAGAATGCCGCGACGCTGCAATTCGCTGACCGCCTCGCGGTGACCAGAGACGCGCGCATCGACTCCTTCATAGTAAACGGCAGGAGTGTCCTGGAATTCGACCCCGCGTCTTCGCAACGCGTCGACCGTGCGATAGATATCGTCGGTTCCAAGGGCGATGTGCTGGATGCCCTCGCCCTTGTATTCGTTGAGGTATTCCTCGATCTGACTCTTGTCGTCCTGGCTTTCATTGATGGGGATGCGGATTTTCCCACAGGGCGAAGTCAAGGCGCGCGAAATTAGGCCCGTCTGTTTGCCCTCGATGCTGAAATAACGGATTTCTCTGAAGTTGAACAGCTTCTCATAAAAGCCCGCCCACAAGTCCATGTTGCCGCGCCTCACGTTGTGGGTAAGATGATCTATGCGGGTGAGGCCCACCGGTTCCGCGGCCTCGGCTGCCGCACTCGTCGCGCGGGCACTTGCCGCGACGGACACGAAATCCACGTCGTATATCGTGCGCTCGCCATAGCGGTCGACCAGATAGATCAAGCTGCCGCCGATTCCTTCGATCGAGGGTATATTGAGTTCCATCGGTCCGGCCGTTACCGGTCCTGGCTTCGCTCCCAATTCGAGCGCTCGTGAGAGCGCGAAGCGCGCGTCGGCGACGCGAAATGCCATGGCGCAAGCGCAGGGTCCATGGGCGCGGGCGAACTGCTGCGCAAAACTGTCGCGCTCCGCGTTGATGATGAAATTGATATCGCCTTGGTTGTGCAGGGTTACGTTCTTCGAGCGGTGCCGCGCGACCGCCGGCAAGCCCATGCTCTCGAACAAGCGCCGCAACAGTTCCGGATCCGGCGCCGCATATTCGACGAATTCGAAGCCGTCGGTGCGCATCGGATTTGGCGCAGCGCTCATCGCGACACCGCAGCCTTGTCGCGCGCGTTGATGGCCGTACCGAACACGCGGTCCCATATCGAGGTGGTGACGCCGAAATTTCCGTTCTTCGGCGAGTAGTGATGGCGCATGTGCCAGGCGCGTAGGTCGTTGAAATAGACGGACGTGGACTTGTGCGCGCGGTGATGAATGACGTGATGCACGACTCCGTACCACCAGTAGCCGAACATCACGCCGAAGGTCAGACCGTCCGCGACGTTGAAGCCCAACCACCACCACACCGGCAACAAGAACCCCGCGCTGAGCACGGACATGCTCACCCACGCCGGCGTTCCGATGAACGCCAAAGGCGCGGCGTGGTGCTCTCCGTGCATGGGCGCGAAATAGGTTTTCCTGTGCAGCACCGAGCGATGCAGGACGTACTCCAACAGCGTCCATATCACGAAACCCGCCAGCGCCGCGCACAGCCACCCAGTGCGATTCTGCCAAGAGGCTCGGGTCAACCCGGCAACCGCCAGGCCAAATAGGACCACGGGATAGACGACGAAGTCCGCGTAATAGGTCAATTTGCTGGGTCGCATAGGCCTGCCCTCCGCCGGAGTTCGATGCGTTATTTGACCACGAATTCAGAATGTTAGCGAAATCATGAATTGCCCGCTTGGTAGAACCCTCCGATGCGTTCGACAATAACTCGCAGCGCATCTCGCCGCGCCCCGCGCGTGAACGAGATTCGAGCTTGAGTCACGATCGGGCCAGCCGTTCCACGCCCCTCAACAGGCGGTGCACCTCATCGGGCGTGTTGTACATCGAAATACCGGTGCGCAGCAGGCCGCCGCGCTCGGCGAGACCCAATACCTGCACCGCACGCGCCGCGTAGAAATCTCCATCCCAGACGCAGATATCTTGGTTTCCCAGCGCGGTGGCGGCTTCGGCGGCGGTGAGCTTGTCGAGGGTGATCGATACGGTCGGAGCGCGAGCGCGTCCCGCGGCAAAGTCCGGCCCCCAGACACGCACGCCGGGAATGCGACGCGCGGCCTCATGGTAGCTCTTGGCCAACTCGTGCTCGTACGCGGAAATATGCGTCATTGCGTCGACGATGCGCTCGCGAAGGCTTGCGCCGCTGCCCCAGCTTGCAATGTATTCCACCGCGGCATGCAGGCCGGCGATTGCGGGGTGATTCAGCGTGCCGGTTTCGATGCGATACGGAGCGGCGGGGTCCTGCACGTTCAACCGATCCGTGGGCAATCGATCGAGCGCGCCGGGTCGCGAATACAGGATGCCGACGTGCGGTCCGTAGAATTTATAGCCCGAGCAGAGCAGAAAATCCGCGCCCAGCGCCCGAACGTCGATCGGAAAATGCGGTGCGTAGTGCACCGCGTCCACCACCAGGAGCGCCCCTACTTGTCGGGTCAAGCGCCGCGCGAGTGCAATGTCATTGACCGTGCCGAGCGAATTCGCCGATGCACCGATGGCAAAGAGCTTGGTGCGCGGGGTGATCTTCTGCGCCATGTCCGCGGGATCCAATTCACCGGATTCCATCAAACGCACTTCGCGCACGACTGCGCCTCGTTCCTGAAGGTTCAGCCAAGGCCCTCGATTTCCCTCATGGTCGAGTTCGGTGATCAGCACCTCGTCGCCCTTTTCCAGAGTGCGGCCGATGGCGGCGCTCAAGTTGAAGCTGAGCGTGGTCATGCTTTGACCGAACGATATGCACGAGCCGCCCTCGGCGCCGAGAAACGCGGCGACCGCGCCGCGCGCGGCCTCCATGCGCCGATCCACTTCCCGGGACGGCCCGAAGTTGCCATGCGTATTCACGTTGCATGAGGCGTAGACGTCGGTAATGGCATCGATCACGGCACGCGGCACCTGGCTGCCGCCCGGTCCATCGAGGAAGGCGAGGCTGGGAGTCCTCGACAGCGCAGGAAAATCTTGCCGGCTGCGCAGGCAATGCTCGAGGGTGTAGGCCATTACAGCAGGTCGTAGGTGAAGTCGTAGCTCGTCGATTTGGCATCGCGCGGGTGCAGTTTCATGCTGCCCCTGGCGCCGGCGTATTTGCCCGTGCCGCCCGTGACGGCGAACAGCGAATCGCCTTCATCCATGAAGGGCCCCTCGACCGTGATTTGCCCCGCCTTCAGTGTCAGTGTCCAAAAGCATTCCCAGCTCTTGCCGACGATTGTGCGCACGCAATAGCCCTGATCGGAGCCGACCTGCGTCTTGTTGGCCGCGTCGAATACGGCGTTGGCGAAAACCAGGAGATCGCCGATCGAATCGCCCTTTTGCCCGAGATCGACGGTCGTCTCGCCCACGGGGTGTTCGACGACTTTGATTTGTTCGGCGGCCATGGCCGGTAACGTCAGCAGTGCCGCTGCGAGCGCCGCGATGCGGCCGAATGCGTAGTGCATGGATGTCCCCTGTTTGAGTTCGTTAAAGTCATTGCCGTTTGCGCGGCATTCTTTGCAATGATACCAAGATGACGGCAGGCGGGTTTGCGTGGCTCCTAAGCGGCGAAACTCGATGCGACTGCTTCGATCAATGTCGGTCCGGCATGATGCAGGGCGGTGCGTATCGCCTCGCTGAGGGCGCCGGCGTCATGCACCCGGTAGGCTTGCGCGCCGCAGGCTTGGGCGAGCGCGACGAAGTCGGGATTGCGCGCGATTACCCCGAGTTGCGGAATGCCGGCGGCGACCATGTCGTCGCGAATCTGTCCCAGCGCGGAGTTGTTCCAAACCACGATTGGCAGACTAATGCCGGCCTCGACGGCAGTCATCAGCTCCGAGAGGGTGAATTGCAGCCCGAAGTCGCCGGCGAGCGCAATGACCGCACGCGCGGGGCTCGAAATCTTGGCACCGAGCGCCGCGGGAAGCGCGAATCCCAAAGTGCCGTAGCCGGATGGATGGAACCACTGTCCGGGGTTGTCGACCGGATAGGCGTAGTTGCCGAGATAAGCGATCTGCGTCATGTCGCTGAATACAACCCCGTCCCAGGGCAGCGCGGCCTTGATGGCGCGCAGCGCGCTCCACTGCGCCCTTGCCTTTGAATCCATGCCGCTCTCGATTTCGGAACGGATCTTTTCGGCGCCGCCGATGGCCGTGCGCCACCCAGCCCGAGTTTCCGAACGGGCTCCCATCTCCTGCAGGCGGCTCGCCAACCTCTGATTGATCGACTGCAAGGCACTGCGCGCATCGGACCACACGCACACCTCGGCCCCATATTGATCCGCCAGCTTCACCGGATCGACGTCGATGCGGATGAGCACGCCGCCGAGCGGCAGCTTGGTGGTGAAGTACATGTCGGTTTCACCGAGCTCCGTGCCCACTGCGAGCACCGCGTCCGATTCGGATATCAATTGCTGAATGGGCCGGTAAGGCAGCGAGGTCCCGAAGTTCGCCGGATGGCTTTCTGCGAGCACACCCTTGCCCGCCGCCGTGGTCAGCAGAGGGCAATCCAGCATTTCGACCAGGCGGTGCAGCTCCGCTCCCGCGCGCCGCGCGCCGCCGCCTGCGATGATGAGCGGACGCGCGGCCAGCGCGAGCACACGGACCGCGGCATCGATTTGTTCGGCACTGGCCTGCGGCAGGAGCGGCGTGGCGTCGAATCGCTCGGCCTCGAGCGTCGTGCTTTCCGACAGCACATCGAGGGGAATTTCCAGATACGCGGGGCGGGGGCGTCCGGTGCGAAACGACGCCAGGCACAGCCGCAAATGGTCGCGCACGTCCTCCGCGCAGAAAGATACGCGGGCAATGCCGAATACCCCCGCGGCGAGCGCGGCTTGGTCGTAGAGCTCGTGCAGCACTCCCCATTGCTTGGTGAAGGAGGCGCGCACCGGCGCGCTCGCGACGACGAGGAGCGGCACGGAGTCGGAATAAGCTTGGGCCACGGCGGTCATGATGTTGGTGAGGCCGGGACCCGAGATCACGAACGCGGCCGCCGGCCGGCCGCTCAAGCGCGCGAAGCCGTCCGCCGCAAATCCGGCGCCTTGTTCGTGACGCACCAGCACGTGCCGCATGTTCGCGGCGGTGAGGCCGCGATAAAGCTCCAAGTTGTGCACGCCGGGGATACCGAACACGGTGTCGATATCGTTCTTGCCCAACAGTTCGACAAGATAACCGCCGATGTTGCGCGACATTTGAACCTTCTTGAATTTGAACGCAATTTCACCGCGCCTCGTCTCGCGCCAACGGCGCCGCGGTCGCGGTGCTAGGATTGCGCACTGCAATCAGGTAGGCAAGATAAAAATGCAGTATTCACCCCTGGTAACGCGAATCGCAGGCGACGGCGCGAATGCATGGCTCATTCACTACGCGGCGCGGCAGGCGCAAGAGCGCGGCGAAGATGTCATCGTGCTCAGCGTCGGCGATCCGGATCTCGACACGCCGGCGCCGGTGCTGGAGCGGGCCATCGAAAAATTGCGCGCCGGCGATACGCATTACACGCCGGCAACGGGTCGGCAGCACTTGCGCGAGGCGATCGCCGCCGTGCACGGCGCACGCACCGGCCAGCCGGTCGACGCCGCCAATGTGATCTTTCTTGCGGGAGCGCAGAACGCGTTGTTCGTCACCTCGTTGTGTGTCGCGGCGCCCGGCGACGAGGTGATCGCGTTCGAGCCCTTGTATCCGAGCTATCCCGCCACGCTCGAGGTGTCGGGTGCACGGATGGTGCGGGTGCGCGCACCGGCGGCGCAAGGTTTTCGCGTCGATTTGGCGGCGCTCGAGGCAGCGATTACCCCGCGCACGCGTGCGCTGTTCTTCGCGACGCCAAACAATCCGAGCGGCGTGATCTTGAGCGCAACGGAACTGGCGGTGATCGCCAACTTGGCGCGCCGGCACTCGCTATGGTTGGTGGCGGACGAGGTGTACGCGGGACTTGCTCCCGGCGGCCGGGTGCCGAGTCTTGCAGCCGCACTGCCTGAACAAGTGGTGACCATCAGCAGTCTTTCCAAATCGCACTCGATGCCCGGCTGGCGGGCCGGCTGGCTGGTGGGTCCTCGACAATTGGTGGCCCATGCCGAAGCGATGGCGCAGTGCATGCTGTTCGGCCTTCCCGGTTTCATCCAGGAGGCGGCGGTCACTGCCTTGAGGGTCTCGGATGCCGCCGAATCCCGGGTGCGCGAGTACTGCGCCGTGCGGCGCGATTTTTTCCTTGCCGGGCTTCGCGGCATGCGTGGCCTGGAGTGCTTCGTCCCCGACGCCGGCATGTTCTTATTGGTCGACGTGCGCGGCACCGGACTGACGGGCTACGATTTCATGTGCGAGCTGTATCGGACCGAGCGGGTCTCTGTGCTCGATGGCGGCGCATTCGGCCAGGAGACCGCCGGTTTCGTGCGCGTGTGCTTCGCCACCGATGAGGCGCTGCTGCGCGAAGCGCTCGTCCGAATAGGGCGTTTCGTGGAAACATTGGGGAGCTGAGTGCATGGCGGGACAACCTGAGGACATGGGCATGGTCGTGCGAGTGCCCGGCGGTCCTGAGGCACTGGAATGGACCAGCCTGCAGACGCCGGTTCCCGGGCCCGGCGAGGCGCGCATCGTGCAGCACGCGATCGGCGTCAACTTCATCGACACCTACTTCCGCAGCGGCCTTTATCCCTGGCCGTCGACGCCGCTCATTCCCGGCGCCGAGGCCGCGGGGGTCGTGGCGGCCCTCGGCGACGGGGTCGCTGATCTCAAGGTGGGCGATCGCGTGGCTTACACCTTGCCTGTGGGCGCGTACCGAACCCAGCGCGTGGTTGCCGCCGATCGGCTCGTCAAACTTCCCGACGCCGTTGCCTTCGACGTGGCTGCATCGGTGATGCTCAAGGGACTGACCGCGCAATTCCTTGTCACCTCTTGCTATCCCGTCAAGGCGGGCGATACCGTGCTCGTGCATGCGGCCGCCGGCGGAGTCGGCTTGTTGCTGGGGCAGTGGTTGAGAGTGCTCGGCGCAACATCGATCGGCACGGCGGGATCGCCGCAGAAGGCCGCGATCGCCAAAGCCAACGGCTACACCCACGTCATCGATTATCGCGCGGCGGATTTCGTCGCGCGCGTCAAAGCGATCACCGGTTCCAGGGGTTGCGATGTGGTTTACGATTCGGTCGGCAAGGACACGTGGAGAGGTTCGCTCCAATCGTTGAGGACGCGCGGCATGTTCGTCCATTTCGGTCAATCGTCGGGAATGATCGCGGATTTCAAATTCTCGGACCTCGCCTCCGGCGGCTCGCTGTTCGCGACACGGCCGATGTTATTCGACTACATCAAGGGCCGCGAAGATCTCGCTG
>DATMNF010000021.1:0-3988 GCA_035569355.1 Steroidobacteraceae bacterium | reverse complement strand
CGGCGATGCCGGCAAGGGCGCAGCGATCGGCGCGGGTGTGGGCTTACTCGCGAATCGCGCCAGAACCCAGTCGAAGGCGCAGCAGTCGCAACAGCAGGCGCAGCAGAGTCAAGCGGCCGCAAAGGCGACCACCGCGCAGATCACCGACTTCAAAAAGGCCTTTTCGGCCTGTCTGGAAGCGAAAAAGTACACCGTTAAATTCTGATACGACGTTCGTCGAAGTGGACGCATATGGGCGCTCGCAAGGCGAACGCAAATTCCCCGTTTGCTGGTGAAATGAGACCTTGGTCCAAGGGGAGGCTGCTGGCCTTTCAGCTAACCTCCCTCGCATCATTCACCAATCGACGCACCGCTGCGGTTCATCTTCTGCGTCGCATACAGCGCGCACGCGGCGGCCGATCAAACTTGGAGATCGCGATGCCTAAGAAGATCCTCGGACAGGCGGCGCTTGCCGCATTGGGCATGCTTCTCGCGGCGAGCGCGCTAGCGCAGCAGGCCCAGCCCGCCCCCAAGGCGCCGGCGGCAAAATCTGCCAAGCAGAAGCCTGAATTCGCGGTCGCGCCCTACGAGCCGGGGCTGCAACCGAAGGCGGTCGAAATCCTGAAGGCGGCGAGCGCGCGTCTTGCCGCCGCAAATTCGATGGCATTTACCGCGGTGATTTCCTACGAGGGTCCGAGTCTGCTCGGCCCCCCGCTCGTCTATTCGACCAAATCGGAAGTCACCATGCGGCGGCCCGATAAGCTCAAGGTCATTACCCTTGGCGACGGGCCCCCGTCGGAGTTCTATTACGACGGCAAGCTCATGATGGCATTCGCGCCCACCGAAAATCTGGTGGCTGTTGCCGAGGCTCCGCCGACCATCGACGGGGCGCTGGTTGCGGCCTACGAGACCGCCGAGATTTATTATCCGTTCACGGACGTCATCGTCACCGATCCCTACAAGGACATGGCGGATGGCATGACGACTGCGTTCTACATCGGTCGCTCGCAGATTGTGGGCGGCACCGCGACCGACATGGTCGCGATGGCCAGCAAGGATGTGTTCGCACAGATCTGGATCGGCGTGGAAGACAAGCTGCCGCGCCGCCTGTACGCGGTCTACTTGAACGATCCCGCGAGGCTCCGCCATGTCATGGAGCTCTCCAATTGGGAATTGAACAAACAAGTCCCTGAGGACGCATTCGGCTCGGCCAAAGCCAAGAGTGCGGCGCACATTGCCTTCAAACGCCCGGATGTGAACACCGCCGCCAACAGCAAGCCCCCCGCGGCAGCGCCGGCCCACACGCCATAAGGAGTCGATCATGAGCATGAAACTGAAATCCGCCTGCGTGATCGGCATGTTGTTGCCCCTGTGTTCTCTGAACCCTGCTTTCGCTTACGTGCACGCCAGTGGCGGCAGCGGCTATGGCAGCGCATCAGCGGGGCATTACGGCAACTCGAGCTATGCTTCGGCGTCAAGCACGCACACCGGTGCCTATGGCGGAACGACGACGCGAACGGCCAGCGGTACCGCTACCACCAATCCGAACGGCACGACTTCGTATTCGGGCTCACAGCATGCGACCTACACCGCACCCGACGGCCAGTCGGTGTCGGGGAGCAAATCGACCTCCGGCACCGCCTACAACGGATCGACATCCGCGTACCACACCACCACCGCCAGCACCAGCAATGGCGCGTACTACGGCTCGTCGCATACGACCTACGGCACGACCTCCGGAACGGCCTATCACAGCAACTATTACGGGACCACGGTGTATCCGGCTTACCATCCGCCAACCACGGTGAATTACTACGGCTCGAGCTGCTACAACTGCGGCGGCTGGTCCGCAGCAGGGGCGGCAGCGGCGGGACTGGCCGTCGGTGTGGTGGCCGGCGCCGCCGTGGCCTCGGCCAACACGGCAGCGGCAACTTCGAATGCCTACGCCGCGGGGGTCGCCACCGGCAGCGCGAATACGGCCAATGCCTACAATGCAGGGGTCGTGGCGGGCGCAAGTTCCGTTTACGCCGTGGGCGCGATTTATGCGACGCTGCCGGCCGGAACCATTGCGACCACCGTGCAAGGGCAGACTTACTATTTGAATGGCAATACCTGGTTCTATCCGTCGTACGGTGCGAACGGCGTCTACTACCGCGTGGTGCCGGCGCCCTGAGGTTGGGTTGCCTGAGGCTGCGCGCCCGAACCCAAACCCGCACGCACGCCAAACCAGTCGGCTTCGCAATGATGCCAAGCCGATCGGAGCGTTAGATGCCCGACCGGATCAAGTTCCCGGGCAAGCCGCCTTGATCTGAGCGATCTTGGTGTCGAGGGCCTTGTTGTACTCGCCCGTGGTGACCTCGTACTTGGTCTTTTCGGTACCCGTGACCAAGCCGGCAACGAGACCTATCGGCGCGATCATCGAAATTCCATTGCCAATCTTCGAAGCCGTGGATGCCTTCTCTGAGTTGAGCACGCGCAAATCGCCGGGGGCCGTGGCGCAATTGATAGGCATGGCTTGAGCCGCCGCGAGTTCCTTCTTTTCGTGCTCTGCGCACCCGCTGACCATGGCAAGTAAACCGAATGCGCAAAGACCTGCTTTAATCGTCGTGTTAGTCATTTTCTCTCCCGAAAAAGTTGGAACCTTGCGATAACGGCAGTCAGAATCACTGCTCAGCCAGTAACCATATCGTCGCAAAGCTTTCCCTGTGAATGAGACGTTGGTCCAATGCATTGTAAGCCGCCTCCTTTAGGCACGCCAACGCCTGGTGATGCCGCGATAGGCCAGGGCCGCGGCGAGCCCACCCAGCAGCGAAAGACCGATCAGCTGCAGAATCCGCCAGTAAGCGTGGTCGACCACGTCCGTAAGCCTCGCCGTCGCATGGTCGGCCGCCTGCACCAGCGCCGGACTGTCCTTACCGACGCCGGCCATTAATTCCTGCAACTCATTGGCAGCGCGCGTGATCTCGGCCGCGGCCGCGGTGTATTCGGTGATATCGAAGGGTCGTCCGGCCGGTTGTGCTGCCGCGCCGGCTGGCGCCGGTTTCTCGAAACCCGCGACCATCTGATCGAAGGAGCGAATGGCGGTGTTCAGCGAATTGGACGTTGCGGTGCCCGCCTCGAGCGTGGCGCGAACGTCGATGGCGAGCTGGCGCAAATTAGCGGTCTCGACGTTGATCGCTTGAATGAATTGCCGGATCGCCGCTTCACGCTCGCCGGACAACAGACCGGGGAAATCGCCGATGACGCGCCCGGCGACGCTGGCGGCCTGCGAGACGTTGCTGGCGTCTGCGAGTAAGCGCTTGGTCTCCGGCATGGTTGCGAACTCGAAGGTCAGGCGCTCCACCTGCATGTCGAGCAGATTCGGCACTCGCTGCGCATAGTAGATTGTGCGCTCCGCGAGCTCTCTTGATTGCGTGATCTCGCGCACAGCGGGGTCGAGGCTGCTAAAGGGGTCGAGGCCCAACATTGTGAAAAGCCCCGTGAACGATGAATCGCTCCCGCCACCGGCAGCCGGCCTCATCGAGCTCGCGACGTCGCGAAAGTGCACATACGATATCGCGGTTACGTGCGGATTCTGCGCGCGCCATGCCACGATCACTCGCTGCAGGGCCTCGATCTGGTCGGGCGGAATCGCGGACTTGGCAAGCTCCAGCGCTACGGGTTCCAAGCGATGGTAGGCGTCGCGCAATGGCGCCGCGCGCTCGCCAAAGCGCTCGCCGACCCAGGTATCGTCCACTACCATGCGGCTCAAGGTCGTCAGCACCACTAGGTCAACCACGTTGATGTATGGGCTGGGACCGCTGGCGATGGTGTAGGCGGCAGTGGCCTGGGACAGCAGCCAGTTCTGGGAATCGAGCCTGTCGACGGCGTTGTCGGTCGACAATTGATAACGCCTTATCGGCTCTATGATGGAGCCGACATACTCATCCGCAAAGCGCTGATTGCGGAGCTGCAGGATCTGCAGCTGTTCAGCCTGCTTGCTCGGCTGATTCCCGGTATGGAACACCTG
>DATMNF010000020.1:0-10024 GCA_035569355.1 Steroidobacteraceae bacterium | reverse complement strand
GCATCGCATTGCAAATTTGATGAGCTTTGAGAGCGGCGCCGGCCCGGCAATACCGGCAAGGATTGGCAATCGGATGTCGTTTCGAGCGAGTTCCGGCTCCCAGTTCCGCAGTGCGTTGCCATTGAAACCAAATTGCGTGACCATGAACAGGGGCAAGCCGGTGCGATCGGCAAAGGCTTGCTTCGCCTTGAGCGCATTCCAGAGCAAGGTGGGCCCAAGGCCCCTCTGCCCTTCCGGATATCCGGCGACGCCGATTCCTTTGACGTCGGACTTCTCGAGTATTCCGGAAGCCAAGACATCCAGCGTGCTTTCAAACTCGCCCGCCGCGTGCTCGGTGTCTCCGGCTACCAGCAGCACTTGCTCGACACCGTGAGCGGTCAGTTCGGCCAGCGCCGCGCGCAACGTTTCGGGATAGTTGATGCGCCGCGCGACGATGTGCGGCGTCGCTCGAAACCCTGCCGCTTGCACCGCCCGTGCAGTCCCCACGACCTGCGCCAAAGTTGCGTTCGGAACATGCGAGACGTAAACAGCTGTGCCCGGGGGAAGAACTTCGCGCAAAGCCGGCAAATGCCCGTGCTCCGAGGTCGTGATCTCGATCGAAGCAGCGCGCATGAAGGTAACGATGCGCTCTTTAAGAGGCGCCGAGTCCGCCGGCATGAGCCCGGGCGTCATGGTGGTGCGCCGGGGCGCGGCCTTAAGCCGATTGGCGGCCGGCACCCGCTACCATCTGAGAGGTGATCCGTGCCACGTGCTCGCCCTGATAGCGGCACATTTCAAGTTCGAGTTTTGTGGGCATGCGCGACTCGCTTCCCGATCCGGTAACACAACTCGCCCCATAGGGAGTGCCGCCGGTGATCTCACGCATGGTCGCAAGATCTTTGAATGTGTACGGCAGACCCACGATGATCATCCCGTGATGCAGCAGCGTGCTATGAAACGAGGTGATCGTGGTCTCCTGGCCGCCGTGCTGGCTGGCGGTGCTGCAGAAAACACTGCCGATCTTGCCGACCAAGGCGCCGCGGCCCCAGAGAGGTCCCGTCTGATCGAGAAAATTCCGCATCTGCCCGGCCATGTTTCCAAAGCGCGTCGGCGTTCCGAAAATGATCGCGTCATATTGATCAAGCTCCTCGGGTGCAGCGAACGGCGCGGCCTGATCGAGCTTGAATCCCGCGGCCTGGGCGACATCGAGTGGGCACGATTCCGCTACGCGTTTTACGGCGACCTGCGTGTTCTTCACCCGCGCCACACCGTCTGCCTGCGCATGGGACATGGCTTCGATGTGTCCGTAGCTGCTGTAATAAAGAACGAGAACCTTTGCCATGGCGGCTCCTATCGTTGAAATTGTTATGGCGGCGGCGCGAGTGCGGTCGCTCAACGACGCACTCCTACAATTCGGATAGCGAAATACTTTTCGCTTTCAGGCTACGACTTGGCCGCGGCAGCGTCAAGCCAGGTCTGGGATTCTTAAGTTTGTGCGCTGAGGGACAGCCACGGAACAATCGCCAGATCACTCGAAATCTGGCGGCTGACCTGCTGCAGCATGCCGAGACGTTCGCGAATCAGCTTGGTCTTGGTGGTACGGCGTGAATGGCTCGAGGAATTCAATGCCGCGACCACGCGCCCCTGCTGATCGAGCACGGGAACGGCGAGCGCAATGACGCCGTAGGCAAGTTCATCTTCAACAGCGGAATATCCGTTGCGCCGGCAATCCTCGATCACCGAACGCAGCTTCGAAGGATCCGTCACGGTCCGTTCGGTGAGCGCTTCGAGTTTCGCGTTCTCAAAGTAGCGTTGCAGCCGCTCGCCGCTGACGCCCGCCAGCAACACGCGTCCCGTCGAGGTCGCATGCGCCGGGAATCGACTGCCCACGTGGGCTTCCAGACGCAGCAAGGTGCGTACGGAAGTGCGGGCCACATAGACGATCTCCACGCCGTCCAGCACGCATAGCGCCGCCGAGTCCGAGGTATTGCGTGCCAGCTCCTCAAGATGATTCTTGGTGAGCTGTTCGATGTTCATCGATTCAAGATACGCGGCGCCAAGCTCGAGCACCTTCGGGCGCAGCAGAAAGTCGCGGCCGCTGCGGGTGATGTAGCCCAGTTCCTCAAGAGTGAGAAGACAGCGCCGCGCGGTCGCGGCGGGGATCCGCGCGCTGCGCGCCACTTCACTGAGGCTCAAGGCAGCGTGATCGCGTGAGAAGGCCCGGATCACGGACAAGCCCTTCGCGAGTCCTCCCATGGCTTCGCGGCGCGGCGGCGTTGTTTTGCGAGATGGCACGGCCTTCAGTCTATTTCGATATCCGAAATCCTGAAAGAGCTTAGTTAAGTTCCTTGACGATTGCTCGCGGCGCAGTTCAGTATGGTTTCGTATATCGACGTTCTTTTCGATATACGAAATATACAAGTAAGCCGGCAGAAGGGGAGTGGAGTGAAGATCGGGCGACAGGACCGGCACAGCTCGGCAATATCAACGTCGAACGAGGCCACGATCGTGGTCCGCGGGCGCGATCTTGCTCGCGACCTGATCGGTTCGGTCAGCTTCACCGAGCACTTCTGGCTGCTCGTGACCGGAGTCATGCCCGGAGCGGCGCAGCGCCGCGTCCTCGACGCCACGCTGGTCGCGATTGCGGAACACGGTCTGGTGCCGAGCGTCGTGGCATCGCGCATGACATTCGCCGCCGCGCCCGAGGCCCTGCAGGGCGCCGTCGCGGCGGGAATTCTCGGCTGCGGTTCGGTGATTCTCGGTTCCTCCGAAGCGGCAGGCAATCTGTTCGCCGCCATTGCCAAACGGGTCGACTCCGGCGCAACCATCGCGCAAGCAGCACAGGGCATCCTGGGCGAATACCGCAGCGCGAAGCGCGCGATCCCGGGTTACGGACACCCGCTGCATAAGCAGGTTGATCCGCGCGTTCGGCGGTTGTTCGACATCGCCGCAGAGGTCGGCGGGACGGGCCGGCACGTTCAAATCGCGCGCGAAGTGGAGGTCCAGCTGCCGGATCTGTTGAACAAGCATCTGGCGCTGAATGTCTCCGGCGCGATTCCCGCCGTACTGCTCGATGCGGGATATCCGATCGCGGCGCTCAAAGGCATTCCCATCCTCGCGCGCACCGCCGGACTGATCGCACATCTTCTCGAGGAGCAGCAACAGGCCATCGGTTTCGTCATGTCGCATGCCGCCGCCCAGGCGATCGACTACGACGGCGAGGTTCCGGCGGGATTGGAATCGAGAAAGGACGTCTGACCCAAGCATGAACAGGCAAGCGGCATTGGCGGGAATCCGTGTTTTGGAACAGGGCACCTTCATCACCGGGCCGTGTGCCGGGATGATGCTCGCCGATCTCGGGGCCGACGTGATCAAGATTGAGAGCCCGGAAGGCGATCCCTACCGGGCTTACCAAGGCGGGCAGTATTCGCCGCATTTCCAAGCGTACAACCGCAACAAGCGCAGCCTGTCGCTGGACATGAAGCTCAAGAGCGACTGCTCGCTCTTTGAACGGCTGGCCGGCGAAGCGGATGTTTATATCCAGAATTTTCGTCCCGGAACCGCTGAACGCCTCGGGGCCGGTGCCGCGCGTCTGCAGGGCTTGAATCCACGCTTGGTGTACTGCTCGATCAGCGGCTTCGGATCAAGCGGCCCCTATTCCGAACGGCCAAGCTACGACTCCGTCGCGCAAGCCTTGAGCGGATTCTTGAGCGTGGTCGTCGACAATCGGCGCCCGCAGTTTTTAGGTCCTGCTCTCGCCGATGCGATCACGGGCATGTACGCCTCCCAAGGGATACTTGCCGCGCTGGTGCAGCGCGGCCGCAGCGGCCGCGGCGCGCATGTCGAAGTCTCCATGCTCGAGGCCATGGCGCATTTTGCGGTGGAACCCTTTGCGGCGTTCTTTGCTTTGGGCGAAACCCCCACTTCGGCGGACCGGCCTCGCTTGGCGCAGGCCTACATCCTGCGCACCGCGGATCGGCGGCTGATCGCGATCCATCTGTCGTCGCTGGAGAAGTTTTGGCAGGGATTGGTAGCGGCGCTGGATGCGCCTGAACTCAAGGAAGACCCGCGCTTCAATCCGCGCGAACGCCGCATCGCTGAATACGAAACCTTGCGGGTCGAACTCGATGCGCGCTTCGCGCGCAAGCCCCTCGAGTACTGGGTGCAGCGCCTGCAGGCCGAGGACGTCCCTCACGCGCCCGTCAATCTCATCGACGATGTCGTGCGCGATCCGCAGGTTGCGCACATGGGAATCGTCGTACCCATTGATTCACCGCACACGGCAACGCGTGCCGTGCGTCCCGCGGCGCAATTCGACGGCACGCGCGCCCAGTCGGTGCAGGCGGCGCCGCTCTTGAATCAACACGGCGAATCCATTCGCGAGGCCCTGGCTGCCGGGATCGCCTGGCCTGAATCCGCCCCGCCCAAGGCGAAGAAAGCATGATGCTGCTTCCAACAACTCTTGTCGGCAGCTATCCACAGCCGGAGTGGTTGATCGATCGCAAACGTCTGGCCGGCCGTTTTCCGCCGCGGGTTCGCGCCCTCGAGCTGTGGCGGGTACCCGAGCCATATCTGGCGGAAGCGCAGGACGATGCGACGATCATGGCCATCAAGGCCCAGGAAGACGCCGGCCTCGACATCATCACCGACGGCGAGATTCGCCGCGAAAGTTATTCGAACCGATTTGCAACCGCGCTCGAGGGCATCGACCTCGACAATCCGGGCACGGCACTCGATCGCAGCGGACATCCCAATCCCGTGCCGCGGGTGGTTGCCGCAATTCGCAGGCGCCACGCGGTCGGCGTGCGGGATCTCGAGTTTTTGCGCCGTCACACGCATCGGCGCGTCAAGGTGACGGTGCCCGGGCCCTTCACCATGGCGCAGCAGGCGCAGATCGACCACTACGGCGGCAGCCGCCAACTCGCCGCCATGGACTACGCCGCCGCCCTGAACGAGGAAATTCGGGATCTCTTCAACGCCGGCGCGGACGTCGTGCAGATTGACGAGCCCTACATGCAGGCGCGGCCCGAGGAAGCGCGTGCGTTCGGCTTGGCGGCACTCAATCGGGCCCTGGAAAACGTCGTCGGCACCACCGCCGTGCACATCTGTTTTGGGTACGCAGCGATTATCCATGTGCGGCCGTCCGGCTATTCTTTCCTACCGGAACTCGCCGAATGCCGCTGTGCGCAGGTATCGATCGAGACCGCACAGTCAAGCCTGGACTGCGCCGTGCTCAGACAGTTGCCAGGCAAGAAAATCATCTTGGGCGTCATCGACCTGTCCGATCCGACCGTCGAGACCCCGGAGGTCGTGGCAAATCGCATTCGCCGCGCCCTGCCCTTTGTCGACCCTGAGAATCTTTTGATCGCGCCGGACTGCGGCATGAAGTATCTGCCACGCGAATCGGCCTTTGGAAAGCTGCAAGCGATGGTCGCTGGCGCACAAATGGTGCGCACACAACTGGCAACGGAAAAGGCTGGGGCTTGAGCCTTAAATAACGAAGAGAGGGGGAGTTCACATGTTCACTGCACTGCGCCGAATTCTGTCAATTCTGACAGCCGCGTTCGGAATCGTCGTCATTGCCGAGCCCGTTTGGGCGCAAAGCGCGCCAACACAGGCGCTCGAGGAAATCGTGGTCACGGCGCGCAAACGCAACGAGAATTTCCAAGACGTACCGGTCACCATGGATGTGTTCACGGCGCAGGAAATTGCGGCGGCCGGAATCGAGAGCCCCCGCGACTTCATTGCGATGGTGCCGAACATGACCTTGGTCGAGACGCAGAACATCGGCAACTCGTTCATCACGATTCGCGGCATTTCGCAGGCGCGCAACAGCGAGCCGTCGGTCGCCGTGCTGGTCGATGGGGTGCTGGAGACCAATCCGTACGAGTTCACTCAGGAACTGTATGACATCCGGCAGATCGAAGTTCTCAAGGGGCCGCAAGGCGCTTTGTATGGACGCGATGCGATCGGCGGCGCCATCATCATTCACACCGCCGACCCGCCGGATCATTTCGAGGCAAGCACCCGCCTGGGAGTGGGCAATGGAGTATCGGAAAAGGCCCAGCTTGCCCTGGGCGGGCCGCTCGACTCCGCGGGGACGTTGAAATATCGCGCTTCGTTCAATTACTACAATACCGACGGCTATCTGCAAAACGTCACGCTCGATCGCAAAGCCGATCCTTATCGCGACTACTCGGGCCGGGTGCGCCTGGTGTGGACGCCGGCGGACAATTTCAGCGCGGACCTGCGCTTCATGTACGACAAGGCGGAAACGACGGCGTACTATTTCGTCATTCCGAGAAGCGATGAGGCGAACCCGTTCACCGACTTTTCAACGCCCGGGAACGCCAACGACACCACTTCGCCGATCCAGAACAACAATCTGGGCACCGACAATCGCGATATCTTCGATACGGCGCTGAAGCTCGACTACAACCTGAGTTACGGCACGATCACCTCCATCACGAACTTCAATCACACCAAGGAGATCGACACCGGCGACGCCTACGATTTCAGGCCCGTGACCACTTCCGTGTTCTACGCGCTCACGGGGGCCACCCCGGCCGCGCTGGGCGGTCCGTTCGACGAGAGTCAGAGCCAGTTCATCGACGTGAAGACCACGAGTCAGGAGCTGCGCTTCACCTCCCCGGTGGTCGGCGGCTTCTCGTGGATCGCCGGGGGGTACTTCGTCCACACCAAGCGCTTCATCTCGACCGGAAATCTCGCGGATCGCGGCGACGGGGTGCCCGCCGTCTATTACAACCCAATCGTCGATCCGGCCAATCCCGCCGCGACAAACACGAACCAGACCTTCCTGTCCGACAGCCAGGACAACAACGCCTGGGCGGTGTTTGGCGATGCAACCTACGAATTCAACAAACAGTGGGAGCTCGACGTCGCGCTGCGCTATGACCAAGATCAACGCCAGAACACCACGGATACTCCGGCGGCGTTCTTGCCCAGTACCTCCGCGGTCACCGGAGAGGTGCGCAAAGCTACCTTTAGTGCGACGCAGCCCAAGGCCACTGTGCGCTTCAAGCCCACCGATGATTGGACCTTCTACGGCGGCTGGAGCCGTGGCTTTCGCAGCGGCGGCTTCAACCAGACCGGTGTCGGCGCGGTAGCCATCCAGAACGGCGTGCTCGGCGTCAATGATTTGTTCCAAGCCGAGATTGCCAGCACCTATGAAGTCGGGTTCAAGAGCCAGTTTCTGGATCGACGGCTGACCTTGGACGGAGATATATTCCACACGCAGTCCAAGAACGGCTACTTCTTCGTCTTCATTGCCGCCGACTCGACTCAAAACTTGGGCAATCTCAGCGCAACCTACAAAGGGGCCGAGCTCTCGCTCACCGCTCATCCGACCGATCAGTTCGACCTGTATGCCGGCGTGGGCTTCACCAACAGCCGCATCACGGCCATGGCCGATCCCACCGTCATCGGCAATGAGGCGCCGCTCGTGTCGAGGAATACGGTCAATGCCGGCGCGCAGTACAAGCAACCATTGGGCAATGGCATGGTGGGCACGGTGCGGCTGGACTTTAACGAGATCGGGCGCACCTGGTGGGAACCGTACAACATCACCTCCCGCGATCCGGTGTCGTTGGTGGATCTACGCATGGGACTACAGGGGACGAAGTGGACCGTCACTGCGTGGTCCAAGAATCTCACCAACCGGATCTATAATGCCGAGTTCTCGCCCGGCAACGTCGGAGGTGCAGGGTTCCTGTGGCGGGCCCTGCCGCGCCGCTACGGCGTCGATCTCGACTACAAATTTTGATTCGGAGATAAAGCCATGGCTAGTACAACCAAGTTGCCGTCACGACTGCATCATACGGCCTACGTCACGCGTGACCTGGAGGCAACTCGCCAGTTCTACGAGGACTTGATCGGGCTGCCGTTGTTGGCGACCTGGTGCGAGGTGGACGAGCTGTTCGGCGCCGAGCGCGTCTATTGCCACCTCTTCTTTGGTCTTGGCGACGGCGGCGCCCTCGCCTTCTTCAAGTTTGCCAAGCCCGAAGATGAGGAGTTGTTTGGGCCGAAAATGCCGGCCACTCCGTTCCATCACATCGCGCTCAATGTCGACAAGGAAACGCAGCAGTCGATCGAGAAACGCCTCGCCGCGGCGGGCTACAAGGAACCGCAGTCCTTTGTTCTGGAGCATGGTTATTGCCGCTCGGTGTACGTCACCGATCCCAACGGATTGATTTTGGAATTCACGCTCGACAGTCCCAGGGCTCGCGAGATCAACCGCGACCGGCTTGCAAGCGCGCACGCCGACTTGAAACGCTGGATGGCCGGCGATCACACCTCCAACAACACCTATCGGTAGCGGTGAATGAAGCGCAGCACCGACCGAATCTTGACCACGCACGTCGGCAGCCTGCCGCGTAGTCAGGCCGTGACCGACGTCTTGTTCGCGCGCGAACGCAATGAGGTGAAGGATGCACTAGCCGCAGCCACCGTCATCGCCAACGCAGTGGCCGAAGTGGTGCGCCGGCAGGTCGCCGTCGGCATCGATGTGGTGAGCGACGGCGAGATGAGCAAGATCAGCTACGCCACCTATGTCGCCGAGCGCTTGGCAGGATTCGGCGGCGATACCCCGCGAGAGCCCGGCCAGGATCTGGTTGAGTTTCCGGGCCTGCTGAAGAAGTTGGCGGATCGGGGCTCGACCGCCAAGTACCGGCGGCCTCGCTGCATCGGCGAGATTCGCGTCAAGAATCTCGTGCCGTTGCAGGAGGACCTCAAGAATCTCCAGTCGGCAAGCGCCGCGGCGGCGCCCACCGAAGCTTTCATGAATGCCGCTTCGCCGGGCGTCGTGGCCCTGTTCCAGCCGAATGACTTCTATTCTACGCAGGACGAGTATCTGACCGCGCTCGCCGAGGCATTGCGCGTCGAGTACGAGGCGATCGCGCAGGCGGGAATTATTCTGCAGATCGACGCGCCCGATCTCGCGATGGGACGCCACACCATGTACCGCGAGCGCTCGCTCGAGGAGTTCGAAGTCCTCGCCGCGCGGCACATCGAAGTCTTGAATCACGCCTTGAGAAACGTACCGGCGTATCGGGTGCGCATGCACGTCTGCTGGGGCAACTACGAGGGCCCGCATCATCACGACGTGCCCATGGAGCGCCTGCTGCCCGTTGTCCTCAAGGCAAAGCCGCAGGGGTTGTTGTTCGAGGCCGCAAACCCGCGGCACGCGCACGAATGGACCGTGTTCAAGGACCTCAAGATCCCGGACGACAAGATTCTGATCCCGGGTCTGTTGGCTACCACCACGAATTACATCGAGCATCCGCTGCTTGTCGCTGAACGCATCGAGCGCTTCGCGCAGATCGTCGGACGCGAGCGGGTCATGGCGGGCAGCGACTGCGGCTTCGGGACCTTTGCTGGATTCGGTCCGGTCGAGCCGGATATCGCATATCTGAAACTGCAATCCTTGGCTCAGGGGGCGGCGATTGCCTCCCGCCGGTTGTGGCGCGGAGGCAAGATGCACGCTCAGGCAGTCCGTTCATGAGCGCACCGGCGGGTCTCCCCACCAAGGCAGCAGCGGCCACGCCCTTCCGTTTCTATGACAATCGACAGAAGTACCTGGCCTTTGTCACCACCTGCAACGAGAAGTCCGCAATTGCGCGCCGTGCCGGTCACGAGATGACGTTGTTGCGGCCAACGCCGCCGGCGTTGCGCCTCTTTGACGCCGGTATGGGCGACGGCACCGTGATTTCACGCGTCATGCGCAGTACCCATCAGCTGTTTCCGACCGTTCCGTTGTTCGTCGTGGCCAAGGAGATCAGTCTCGAGGATGTGCGCTTAGGGCTGGAAAAGCTGCCCGACCGGCTCTTCGAGCATCCTGCCACGGTTTTCGTCGTGACCAACCTTAACTATGCCGAGGCGCCGCGGCTGATGCCCCGCGATGCGCATTTGGCGGCGGCGCTCAACTGGCAGGAAGTGCGCTTGACCGGCTCGACCGCGCACGAGTATGCAGAGCAGATCGAAGATCTGGCACCCTCCCTCGCCAATGGCTGGCAGACCACGCCCAGTC
>DATMNF010000019.1:0-8075 GCA_035569355.1 Steroidobacteraceae bacterium | reverse complement strand
CTCTTCCTGCGGATTCGAAATGTAGGCCGTCTCGACCAGCATCGAGGGAATATCCGGGGATTTGAGCACCATGAACCGCGCCTGCTGCACTTGGGGCTTGCGAACTTCGCCGACCCGATTCAATTGACGCAGCACCCGCTCGGCCGCCACTTGACTGGCGCTCAAAGAAGCTGACTGCGAAAGGTCCAGAAGCACCGACGCGAGCACATCGTCCTTGTCGTCGAGCGACACGCCGCCGATCAAGTCGGACGCATTCTCGCGCTCGGCCAGCCAGCGCGAGGCTTCATCGGTCGCGCCGCGCTGGGACAGGATGTAGACCGAGGAGCCGTCGATGCGCCGATCGCGAATCGAATCGGCATGAATGGAAACGAACAGATCCGCTTGTTGAGCGCGCGCCCGGCGCATTCGATCGCGCAGGGGCACGAAGTAATCGCCGTTGCGGGTGAGCACGGATTTCATCCCCGGCTCGGCGTTGATCTTGAGTGCAAGTTCCCGGGCGATGGCGAGCACCACGTCCTTTTCGCGCGTTCCGTTCTTGCCGATGGCGCCCGGGTCTTCGCCGCCGTGACCCGCATCGATCGCGATGACCAGGTCGCGCGCATCGGGCCGTGCATGCTCCACCTTGATCGGCGTCTCGGCGCTCTGACTCTGCCCCAGGTCGATGACCAATCGGTACCCGTATCGGTCGTTGGGCGCCGCCAGAAAGCTCTTCGCTTGGATCGGCCGCGCCAAGTCGAGCACGATGCGAAGCTCCCCCGAAGGCCGGTGCGCCATACGCACCTGCTTCACGGCTCCGGCGGCCGCGGGGGCGGCGCGGGCGCCCCGAGCGAGCCGTGCAGCCGAGACATCGAGAACCACCCGATCGGGATTCCTGAGGACCTGCAAGCTGTGTTGAGCGCTGGCCGAGAGGTCCAGAACCACTCGGGTACTGTCCGGACCCGCCCACAGCCGAATTCCTCGCACATCGACCGCGTAGGCCGGCCGCAGCAGCATTACCAGCAGCGTCGCCCATACGATCCGAGACGGCAAAGAAGTCATGTCGCGTTAAGTTAACCCTTTAGCGTGGTATTTTTCAAGTTAGATTAGATACATAGGAACTTAAGCTAGTGTCCCGTCCCATGTTCTGCAACCAGTCCGCCCCCAGCGCAGTCATGGCGAGGAGCTGTGCCCGGCGTGCATTGCCGGCGTGGCTCAGGGCTAAACTCACGTCGGCGGGCGGCAGTGCGACAGCGCCTTTCTCCGGCCATTCCGCCAACAGCAAGCAATTCGTACCGACGAGATCGCGTAGTCCCAACTCGTCGACCTCGATCAGGGTTTGCAAGCGATAGAGGTCCACATGGACGCAGGTGAGCGCTCCAAGCGTGTAGATCTCGACCAAGGTGTAGGTTGGGCTGCGCACGAGTCCCGTGACTCCCAATGCTCGAAGCAACGCGCGCGCGCAGGTGGTCTTTCCCGTCCCAAGATCTCCCTGCAGGTACAGCACCGCCCCCGCCGGCAGCGCGCTCGGCAGCGTGCGCGCAAGAGCGCCCCCCAGGGCTTCGGTGACGCTGCTGTCGGCCAAGTCAAAGTCCATCGAGGTCGTAGGCATGGGTGTCCGGTGGCGCAGCAGCTCGCGGCATTGCTAGCCATTATACGGGCGACCCACGTAGCCTCTGCGTCATGAGCACGAGGCCCTCCCCCACCTCCCTTGACCTGCCGGTCCTCTTGGCCGACTTGCGGCGTTGGAGCGAAGAGCTGGGCTTCGCACGGCTCGGCGTGGCCCACATCGATCTGGCGCGCGACGAGGCGCATTTCCTGGACTGGCTGCGTGCAGGATTCAACGGCGAAATGGCGTATATGTCGCGTCATGGGTTGAAGCGCAGCAGGCCGGCGGACCTCTTGCCGGGAACGGTGAGCTGCGTGAGCGTGCGCATGGATTACTGGCCCAAGGACGCGGCCGATGCCGAAGCGACCTTGGCCGACCGCAGCGTTGCCTACGTTTCGCGCTACGCCCTCGGACGCGACTACCACAAGCTCATGCGCGGGCGGCTGCAGAAGCTCTGCGATCGTCTCGAGCACAAAGTGGGTCCGTTCGGCCATCGCGTCTTCACCGACAGCGCACCGGTGCTGGAAAAAGCGTTGGCACGCAACGCCGGATTGGGCTGGATCGGCAAGCACACCAACCTGATCGATCGGGACGCCGGATCGTACTTTTTCCTGGGCGAGATCTACCTGGACCTTGAATTGCCTGTCGACCCGCCGAGCACGGCGCATTGCGGCACCTGCAGCGCCTGCTTGCCCGCCTGCCCCACAGGCGCCATCGTTGCGCCTTATCGGCTCGACGCGCGGCGCTGCATTTCGTATCTGACCATTGAGTTGGCCGGATCGATACCCGTCGAGTTGCGCCGCGCGGTCGGTAATCGCATCTTCGGTTGCGATGACTGCCAATTGGTGTGCCCGTGGAACAAGTTCGCACGCCCCACCGCCGAGAAGGATTTCGCCGTTCGGCATGGCCTGGATCACTCGCAACTCGTCGAACTATTTTCCTGGAGCGAGGCGCAATTTCTCGAGCGAACCCGAGGCAGCGCGATCCGCCGCATCGGCTATGGACGGTGGTTGCGCAACATAGCCGTCGCCCTCGGCAACGCGCCGACCTCGGCTGCACTGCTCGAGGCGCTGCGAAGCCGCGCGCAACACCCCTCACCCATCGTGCGCGAACACGTGCATTGGGCTCTGGCGCAGCACCGGCCGGTCACGGCCGCTCAGCGTGGCCCATAGCCCGTCCGAGATTGCTTGGGGCGGCTTCAGCTTGGCGCGGCTTCAGCTCGCCGGCAGCAAGCTGCTGCCGGGGTTGAAGAAGTGGCGGCCCCGCCGCTTCTTGCTGATTTCGGCGAACAGCTGCTGGTAGTCGCCATCATTGTTCACGGGATCGATGGCCGCTGAGTTCACGATCAGCAGCGGTGAGGCGTCGTAGCTATGGAAGAACCTCGCATATGCCTGCGTGAGCTTGTCGAGGTAGCCGCGTTCGATGTGTTGTTCGTAGCGAATGCCGCGCTTCGCGATACGATCCACCAGTACGTCTACGGGAGCCTGCAGGTACACCACCAGATCCGGCTTGGGCGCATCGACGACCACTCTTTCATACACCCGTTCATATAGCGCGTATTCCGCATCATCGAGCGTGACGCGCGCAAACAGCCGATCCTTCTCCAGCAGATAGTCCGCCACCCGCACCTCCCCGAACAAATCCTCTTGGCGAACTTCTTCCAGCTGCCGAGCCCGCTGAAACAGAAAGAACAATTGCGTCTGAAATGCCGCGGCGCGCGGATTCTTGTAGAAGCGCTCGAGAAACGGATTCTGGTCCGCCTGTTCCAGGACGAGCTGTCCGCCGAGCGACTGACCCAAACGGCGCGCCAGGCTGGTTTTACCGACGCCGATCGGACCTTCGACAACCACGAATCGATGCGGTATTACGCTTACCATGAACAGCTCATGTTTTCTCCAGGACCGAAATTCCCTCGTCGCCGGCACTGTGCAACAGGTCCAACACCTTGCCGTGTCCCGGAATCGCTAGCGTGGGGGCGATATCGGCCAAAGGATACAGCACGAAGTTGCGCCTCGACACTCCGGGATGCGGCAGCGTCAACCCTGGCTCGTCGAGCGTCTCGCCCGGCATCCAGACGAGATCCAAGTCGATCACCCGCGGACCCCACCGCTGCTCGCTCCGGTTTCGCCCCATGGCCGTCTCGATCCCGAGCAGACCCTCAAGCAATTGCCGTGCCGTCAGCTGCGTCAACACACCTGCCGCCGCATTGACGAAATAGGGCTGGTCCTGCGGACCCATCGGCCGGGTTTTGTAGAGGCGCGAACGAGACACCAGGCGCGTGGCGGGCAGCGTCGTGAGACGCTCGTACGCCTCCAGCACCCGCGCTTGCGGCTGGTTCAAATTGCTGCCGATCGCCACATACGCGGGGCGCCAGTACGACGTCATGGCTCGATTGCCTAGGAGCGCGCCGCTCCGCCGCGCCGCCGCCGGCGGCGTCGACGGCTTGGGTTGGCCGCACCGTCGCTCTCGACGGCGGGCTCCTGAGGCCGCGCCTGCACGAGCGCCACCCGCTCTTCCTGCGGCAGCATCTGAATGTCGGTCCACCACTTCGCGAGCTCGGGGTCGGCCACGCCGACTTGTGCGCGCAACAATAGAAAATCAAACGCGGCGCGAAAGCGCGGATGCTGCAGCAGACTCAATGACTTGATTCCGCTGCGGCGATTGAAGCGCGGCTGCAACATGAGCAATTCCCGCATGGGCACGGCGAAACGCCGCGGAATCGAAACGCGCGATTGCTGCGCCCGGAGCACCGTATCGCATGCCTGCATGAGCTGGGCGAGGTCCGGTGCCGGTCCGGCCTGGCGCTCGTTGAGCTCGCGCAGCACCGCGCTCCACAACAGCACCGCAAACAGGAACGTCGGCGTCACGGGTTTGTCGGCGGCGATGCGCTCGTCCGTGTTGATCAGTCCGCGTTCCAGCATCTCTTGCGCATATGCGTACGGCGGCAGCGCGAAAGCGGCGGCTGACATCGGGAACAAGTGTTCGAACAGTCCATATTGCTTCATCAACCGGTAGGACTTTGCACCGAATCCCGATAAGAACAATTTCAAGCACTCATCGAACAAGCGCGCCGGCGGTACCCCGTCGAGCAGGTAAGCGAGTCTGCCGATCGGCGCCTCGGTCTTGGGCTCGATCGAGAAATCTAGCTTGGCCGCGAAGCGCACGGCACGCAACATGCGCACGGGATCTTCCCGATAACGGGTTTCGGGATCGCCGATCAGTTTCAACCGGCGAGCCCGCACGTCGCTGACGCCGCCGACGAAATCCCAAATCGAAAAATCTTCGATGTTGTAATAAAGGCCGTTGGCCGTGAAATCTCGGCGCCACACATCTTCTTCGATGGTGCCGTAAATATTGTCGCGCAAGATTCGTCCGGTCTGGTCGAACGCTCGATGCGTGGAATCGTCCGGCGTGATGTCGGCCGCCGCCACCGTGACCGCGTCCCCTTCCTCCCCGGCCCCGTCGTTCTCTGCATCGGGATCGATGTCCTCCGCCTCCTCCCGTTCCGGCGCCGCCGCGGCGCGAAAGGTGGCGACTTCGATGATTTCGCGGCCGAAATGCACGTGCGCCAGGCGAAAGCGGCGGCCGATGAGCCGGCAATTTCGAAACAGGCGCTTCACCTCTTCTGGGAGGGCGTTGGTCGCCACGTCGAAGTCCTTTGGCGTAATGCCGAGGAGCAGGTCGCGGACCGCCCCGCCGACCAAGAACCCCTGGTAGCCTGCCTCCTTGAGACGGTAGAGCACTTTTAATGCGTTGGGCGAGATTGCTGCACGCGATATCGAATGCTCAGAGCGCGGGATCACTAAGGGGGAAGGTGGCGTCGACGATGCGTTCAAAAAAGAGGGTTCCGCTTGAGTCCAAAAAATTGGCCCGTATACTACCAGCCCTCTTGGGTTCAGGCGCCCCGGAACCGCAAACACCGCTCCCTTCGTCTAGAGGCCTAGGACACGGCCCTCTCAAGGCTGTAACACGGGTTCGAATCCCGTAGGGAGCGCCACATAATCAATGGGTTACGTCTAATCGACATTCGACGCGAGAGTGAACGGCGGTCGTTGATGGTGGCGCCGCGCGATCCGCGTAGCACGACGCCGCAGTCGTTTAACCCGTTCCTGTGAACCAATGCTTTAGCAGCCTTCGCTTTTCTTTCCCAAGTCGTGCGTAGCGATCAACGCAGCGGCTGCGAGGGTGCGCAACGCCATCTCTTCAGCTAATTTCGCGCGCTTCTCGTAAAGCTCCGCGAGGCCAAGAAAGAGCTGCTGCACATTGCAGTTTTTCGCCGCCTCCGCGAGGGCTCTTAAAGTCTTCGCCTCATCAGCATATCGCTGGGCATCGAGCGGTAGCTCTTTTTGCAACATGGCGTGAATCGTATCGGCGCTTGCCCGGCTTAACAGCGAGTCTTTCGCTCCTATGGTTGTCGGAATGCGCCTACGAGTGAATATCGCGTCCGGGCACCTAAAAGGTCGAGTTCGGTGAATTAAGTCAATCGCGATAATTTCGCGTCACGCGTCTTCGACAGCGGGGGCATGCTCGCTGTCACCTCCAATGGTGGAACGCAAGTAGATTGGAAATCGAACAAATTCGCGAATACTTGGGCACGGCCTAGCTCGACGGTCACCAATCGCCCTTAACGTCGCTGGCGTGAAGCAGCTGCATTTCCCACGCGAGTACAGCCCCGGTGGCGCCTCCACGCTCGGCAAAGATCTTAGCGACGTCTCCGAGGTACTGGGTCCGCGCCCAATCGCGCTGAAGTTCGCCAGCCATCGCGAGCCAAGTGATGGGTTGGGCCCCCGCCGCGACGAGGCGACGGATGGCCATATCGTGTGCCTCCGCCGACACGCCGCCGGACGCATCCGTAACGACATAAACGTCGTACCCGTCGCCCATCGCCTGGATTGCCGGCATCGCCAAGCACATCTCCGTCCAGAGGGCGGCAAAAACGACCTTTTGCCGACCAGTCTTTCTTACGGCTTCAACAACGCGCTCGTCCTCCCAGGCATTGATATAGGTACGGTTAATGGTTTTATGGTCTGGAAAGATGTCCTGGATGCCCTTGAAAATCTGCCCGCCACGCTCTTCCGTCACTGTTGTCAGGATCGTAGGGATACCGTACGCCTTCGCAGTCATGGCGAGGCCAATGGCGTTGTTGATGACCATCGTTGGCTCGTGGCTGTTGACATTCGCGAGCTGGAACGGCTGATGGTCAATCAGCACAACGACGCAATTATCAGGCGTGAGTAGTGCCTCGAGTCCGACCTTTGTAATTGCTCGCATACTTCGGTTCCCGATCAACGCAATTGAGCGAAGCTCTTGCGCAATTCGGCAACGAACAGCTCGGGCTGCTCAAGCGCGGCGAAGTGACCACCCTTCGGAACCTCGTTCCAGTAGAAGAGCTTTGAGTAGGTTTGTTCGCCCCACGCTTTCGGGGGGTTGAAAAAATCGCCCCTGAATATGCTCACCGCTACCGGCAACTCGAGCGGCATTCGGACGAAGTCCTTGCCGAAACTCTCGTAATAGAGCCGCGCCGAGGATGCGGCGGTGTCGGTGAACCAGTAGAGGCTGATGTCATCGAGCATCGCGTCCAGCCTAAGCGCATCTTCGGGATTCCCGTGGTTGTCGGTCCACTCCTTAAACTTCTCGTAGATCCACATCGCCTGCCCGACCGGTGAGTCGGCAAGACCATACCCCAGTGTCTGCGGACGGGTGCCTTGGATAGCGGCATAACCTGATCCGTCGCTCGCATACTTGCCGAGCTGAGCCAGCACTCCCTGTTCCGCGGGCGTATATCCACCCGAGGATGGTGGGGGCGGCGGGAAGAGGACCGGAAGATTTAGATGGATAGCGGCCAGCCCCTGGAGTTGCTGCTTGGCCATCCACGTCGTCACACCGGCTCCCCAGTCGCCACCTTGCGCAACATAACGGGTGTAACCGAGCCGCTGCATCAGGACTCCCCAGGCCGTCGCGATGCGCGGAAGACGCCAGCCCAGGTCGGTCGGTTTGTCCGAAAACCCGAACCCGGGAAGCGAAGGGATTACAACGTGAAAGGCGTCATGGGGCTCGCCGCCATGGGTCGTCGGATCGACCAAAGGCGCGATGACCTGCAGAAACTCAATGACCGATCCAGGCCAGCCATGAGTGATGATGATGGGGAGCGCGTCCGGGTGCTTCGATCGAACGTGAATGAAGTGAATCCCGAGGCCATCGAGTTGGGTACGAAACTGCGGCAGAGCGTTCAATGATCGCTCGGCACGACGCCAATCGTGGTGAGTGCGCCAGTATTCGACGAGCGCCCGCGCTTTGGCGAGCGGTACACCCTGGGACCAATCCGTCACCGGTTCCTTGTTCGGCCAGCGGGTCTTGGCCAGTCTGCGCTTGAGATCGTCCAACGCGGCCTCGGGTACATGGACCTCGAAGGGTGTGACGGCTTTCGTCGCCGGGGGAAGCACGAGTTCCGAAACTTCCGCGACTTCGTCGGGGCTTGAACGGACAGTCT
>DATMNF010000018.1:0-2317 GCA_035569355.1 Steroidobacteraceae bacterium | reverse complement strand
TTACTGGAACACGGTGCGGCGCTGCAAGTTGTACGATTTCGCGCAGCACGTTTGGATGGATTTCGACGGACGTGTCACTTCCTTACCGCTCGTCCAGGGCCGCTAGCCGAACTTCGCGGATTCGGAACTAAATAGGCCGTCCCGTCGGGGGCGGCCTCCTCCTATGTTTTTGATTTGCTTCGGATCCGCGGCGCGATTTTCCGTGGAAACGCGTGTAGTGAAGACCTACTGTCTGTGCAACGCCGCAGAGATGCGGATAATGCAACGCCAAGATGTTTTTGCGCGCCACCACTCGCAAGAAGGACGGCAAGCTCCACCATTACTGGAGCATTGTGGAGAATCGCCGTGTCGCGGGCGGTCGCGTGGTGCAGCGGCACGTGTTGTATCTGGGGGAGATCAACTCTTCGCAGGAGCTGGCCTGGCGCAAATCGATCGAGGTCTTGGAAGACAAGGGCTCGGCCTCGGCACCGCGCACGTACGCGCTGTTTCCCGAGGATCGCTGCGAAGGAATATTGCCCGACGAGTCGATCGTGCGCTTAAAGCTCAAGGCGCTGCAGCTACATCGACCGCGGCAGTGGGGCGCGTGTTGGTTGGCATTGACGCTGTGGCAGATGCTGGACTTGGATGTGTTTTGGGCCGAGCGACTGCCCTCGTCGCGCAAGGGAACGCGCTGGGATCTCGTCTTGTTCGTGCTCACGGCGTACCGGCTGATCGAGCCGGGCAGCGAGTGGCGGCTGCACCGCGAGTGGTATGGCCGCACGGCGCTCGCCGATTTGCTCGGTGCCGATGACGCACTGGCCGATCCGCACTTGCTATACGGGTGCCATAGCCGGCTCCTTGAGCACAAAGAGGCATTATTCAACCATCTGACGGGTCGCTGGCGGGACCTGTTCAACGTCACCTTCGAGGTGCTGCTGTACGATCTGACGAGCACCTATTTTGAGTCCGATCCGCCGCTCGATGAGAAGGACAAGCGCCGTCACGGCTACAGCCGTGATCACCGCTTCGATTGCGTGCAGATCGTGATCGCGCTCATCGTCACGCCCGAGGGACTGCCGCTGGCCTACGAGGTTCTACCCGGCAATACCAACGACTCGACGACGTTGCGTGCGTTCTTGGCCAAGATCGAACGTCAGTACGGCAAAGCGCAACGGATCTGGTGCATGGATCGCGGCATACCCACCGAGGAGGTGCTTGCCGAGATGCGTCGCAGTGAGCCGCCGGTGCAGTATCTGGTCGGTACGCCGAAGGGTCGGCTCAATCGGCTTGAAAAATCACTCCTGACCAAACCGTGGCACAGCGCCCGGCCCGGCGTGAAGGTCAAACTGTTACCTGAGAATAACGAACTGTACGTGTTCGCCGAAAGCCAGGACCGAATCGCCAAGGAACGCTCGATGCGCCGGCGCAAACTCAAATGGCTATGGGCGCGGCTTGCCCAACTGCAAGGGATGGAACTGTCGCGCGATGAACTGCTCATGAAGCTCGGCAGCGCGAAAAGCAAAGTCCCCGCCGCGTGGCGACTTATCGATATCAAGGTCGAGGAACGTGGCGCCGGATTTACTTACCGACTAAACCGCAAAAAGCTCAGAATCGTTCTGCGCCGTGAAGGTCGATATTTACTGCGCACCAACCTCACCGAGACCAATCCGGTGAAGTTGTGGAGCTACTACCTGCAGCTGGTGCAGGTCGAAGAAGCCTTCCGCACGTTGAAAAGCGATCTGGCAATCCGTCCAATCTTCCATCAACGCATGGAGCGGATCGAGGCGCACGTGTTCATCTCCTTCCTCGCTTATTGCCTGTACGTCACGCTGGGGCGACAACTGAAATCCCTCGCCCCGGGACTCACCAGCCGCAGTGCCTTGGAAAAGTTTGCCGCCGTGCAGATGGTCGACGTGCGCATCCCAACGACCGACGGGCGCGAACTTCTGCTCACGCGCTACACCCAACCGGAACCGGAACTGAAGCTCTTACTCGAACGCTTGCGCCTCGAACTTCCCGCCCAACCACCGCCGAAAATCAGCGCAGCTCAGACCGTCTCCGCCAACACCCTGTAGTGCAGACCTTTGGGGTGTGGCTCAATCACATCAATGACTTACCGTCGCGAAACGCCCGAATCCGCGAAGTTCGGTTAGTACTCGGCGCTCCTGCGCCTCGCCCTGCGGGCCGCCGGCGCAGAGCCGCCGGCGTTCAAGTCGGCTTCCTGCCGACTTAGTCGCCGAGAGCGCTGGTGAGGGCGCTCACTTCGGCCGCGCATTCCCTCATCATCAGGCGCGCTCGTTCCTTGTTTAAGCCGAATCGCTTCGCAGTCGGCAGGCCA
>DATMNF010000017.1:0-2232 GCA_035569355.1 Steroidobacteraceae bacterium | reverse complement strand
CATTGGCGCCGTGGCGCACCAGCAATTCGGCAACCTCCAACGACCCGGCCCGCGCGGCCAGCATCAAGGCCGTCTGGCCTTCTTGGTTCGGCACTTCCACGTTGCTGCCTGCATCGAGCAGCATTCCGACCAGGCGAGCATCGCCAACTTTGGCCGCCTCCGCCAAAGGGCTCGAGCCGTAACTGTTGATGACATCGGGCTTCGCCCCGCGCTCCAGTAGCACGCGGGCAAGATCCGCGTCGATCTTGTGGACGGCCCAGTGCAGCGGCGTTGTCCCGTCTCCCTGGGCTGCGTTCACATCGGCGCCCGCGGCAATCTCCTTAAGCGCGGCGTCCCGATTGCCGGCCTGGATCAGGCCGGCAAGGCTCGCATCAGCGGCGACAGCCGTGCCGGCCGCCGCGAGGCAGAAAACGACTGCGAATATGGTACGCTTCATGACGGTGTCCTCAGAACACATTCGGTGAATTGTGATGCGCCCAATAGCCCTTACGAGCGCCGTAGGCGAACCTGGACGGGTAGCGGAAGGTCCGAGACACTGGTCAGATACATGATCTTCACTCCTCCAGAGCCTGCATGCGGAATGCATCGCTCGATACAATGCCCAAAACGAGCGACGAGAACCGGTAATCATTCTTGGCCGCATCGCGCACGATCGCGCGGACCTGCGGCATGTCATAAGGCGAGATCTCCCGGCCGAGCGCATACATCATGAGCTTGACGGTCAGCGCCTGGACGAACTGGCCGGGGCGACCCAAGAGGGTGCGGCGCAGGTCTGCCGGAGTGTCGATTTCCGTGCCGTCCGGCATTTTCACCTTCGAATCGATCGGCGCATTCGCCTGCCAATCGACATCGCGCCATTGCCCGGTGACGGTGAAGTGCTCCAGCGTGATTCCGTGCGGTTCGATCACGCCGTGGCACATGTTGCAGGTCGGATTTTTGCGATGGATCTCAAGCATCGCCCGCATGGTCTTCGGCGCCTCGCCCGGCGGCGTGCTCAGATCCGTCACCACATTCGGCGGCGGCGGCGCGGGCGGCGTGCCTTTGAGCTTGTCGAGAACCCAGGCGCCGCGCACCACGATCGAAGTCCGGTTGCCATAGGAGGTGTGCAACAGCACGGCGCCCTTGCCGAGCAGGCCATAGCGATTCTCGTCCTCGAGATGGACGCGGCGGAACTGATCGCCGTGCACCGTCGCGATGCCGTAGTGTTTCGCCAGCCTTTCATTGAGGAACGTATAGTCGGCCGTTAGGAGCTGCTCCACGTTCTTGTCTTCAAGCAGGACGCTGCGCAGGAAGAGGTCGATTTCGGTTGCGAAATCCTGGCGCAGCTCGGCGTTGAATTCGGGGAAGATCTGCTTATCCCATTCGAATTTGTTGACCTCCGTGAGGTCGAGCCAGCGCAGCGCGAAATCCGTCACCAGGTTTTCGGCCTGCGGAGCGGCGAGCATGCGCCTGACCTGGGCGTCCAGCACGCCGGGGGCTCGCAGCTCGCCCTTGTTCGCAAGCTTGAGCAGCTCTTCGTCGGGGGCCCGCTTCCACAAGAAGAAAGACAGACGCGATGCCAACTCCAGGTCGCTCAGCGCATAGAATTGCGTGTCGTTCTGGGGCCGGGCGATCCCGCGATAGAGGAAATCCGGGCTCACCAGAACCGCAGTCACCATCTGCTCGATCCCGGTGTTGAACCCGCCGGAATCTTCATGGCCGGCGTCGTAGAAGGCCATCAGCCTGTCGATATCTTCCTTGGTGACGGGCCGGCGGAAGGCACGCCCGGCGAGATCTCGCGTGATGCCCTCGGCGCAGGTGCGTTCCTGGTCGGGGGCTTCGGGCTTGCAGATTGATAATAACTTCTCCCGGCTGGGTGTGCGCGTCGGGCCCGTGGCCGCGTACGGCCCCACGACGTGAATGGGTCCAAGGACGCGCGGCAAACGGAGATACCCCTTGATAAGACGCCCGTAATATAGGGTACCGCCGGCAATCAGGTCGTCGGTTTCCACCTGGGAGCGCTCGATGAACGTCACGACGACTTCGTGCACACCGGCCGTCACCTGCACGGGGATGTTGGCGAAGCGCTCCATGAGCTTCTCTCCCGCCGGCGCACCGCCGCCGCGATCCACGAACGCGAGATCCGCCTCACCGCCGACCTTTTGCCGGAAGACTTCCTTGCGATCGATCAGCACGACCACCGTTGTCTCGTTCTCGACCCCGCGTGGGTAGTTCCCGAAATCGAAGTCAGTG
>DATMNF010000016.1:0-25798 GCA_035569355.1 Steroidobacteraceae bacterium | reverse complement strand
GCCAACTTGGAGAACGATCCCGACGGGTTCGTGGCGCTGCAACGGGAAACCAAGAAGGCGCAAGAACTCGCGCACCCCAATGTGGTCACGGTGCATCTTTTCGACACGGACACCCCCGGTTCGGGCCGCGCCTTCATGGCGATGGAGTTGCTGGAAGGCGAATGTCTCGATGCGCGCATTCGCCGCCATCCAAGCGGCGACTCCCGCGAGGGCGCGCTGCCGATCATCCGTGGAATGGCAAAGGGCCTCGAGTACGCCCACATGCGCGGCATCGTGCATTCAGACTTCAAGCCGGGCAACGTATTCATGACCGAAGCCGGCGCTCCCAAGATTCTTGATTTCGGAATTGCGCGAGCCGCGAAGGTCGCAGGCGTCGACCGGCGCGCCGATTCGTTTGATGCGGGTGCCTTTGGCGGGATCACGCTTGGATACGCGTCCATCGACATGATCGAGCGGCGCGAGCCGCATCCCGCCGATGACGTCTACGCGTTGGGGCTCGTGGCCTACGAGGTACTCGCGGGCCGCCACCCTTTCAAGGGGTTGAGCGCCGCTGAGGCCCGCGAGGCCCGATTATTGCCGGCGCGGTTGCGTGCCCTGCGGCGCCACGAATGGCGCGCGATCGAACGGGCGTTGGCATTCGACCGCGACCGCCGCTGGCAAAACGCCGGTGAGTTCCTGCGCGCGTTCGAGGGCAAGAGTGCAATCGCCAAGGTGCTGGGCGCCCTTGCGGCTGCGTTGCTGCTCGCCGTCGGCGGACTCTGGTACCAGAATTGGAAGGCACAGCAGCCGAGCGTGCCCTTCGAGTCGCTGCCGCCGGCACAACAGGCAGAGTTCGCCGAGGACATGGCGGGTGCCGATCAGGGCTTTCTGTTGCTCGATGTCGCGGGCGGCACCGATCCCGTAGAAATTGCCGCGGAGTACTGCAAGGCCTATGCCATTCATCCGAAGAATCGGCAGGCGGTCCGCGGGCTAACCCAGGTGGCGCAATACGCGCTGCCAAAATTCTTAGGGTTCACCGACGCCGCGGAGCGGCGCCTCAATTTGCTCAATCTGCGCAAAACCTGCGAAGACTTCTACGGCCACTACGAGCCGCTAGTGCAGGCGCTCGGCAACAACGGCGGTTGAGGCGCTGCCGGAGGGCTGCGGGTGGTCCAGCCGCTCGCTGATGCGATCGAGTATCGACGGCCAGTCGCGCCGCCAGCAGCAAACATGATCGTGATCCTCATAGGTCCACACTTCCTGCGGCTGCTGCCGGTTCAAGAAGGTGCGAAGACTGCTGGGCGGAACGTTCGCATCGCGTCCTCCCACGATGACGATTTGCGTGATGCTCCGATCGAGTGCGGGCGCCGTGGCAGGATTGCCGCTCTTCGACAAGGAAACGAAGCCATGCGCTTGGGTCCACGCGTCGATGTCGAGATTGCCGCAAATGCTGACCACGGCGGACACCGCCGGAATGCTGGGCGCGAGGAGATAGGCGAGTGTACCGCCGCCGCTGTAACCGACGAGAATTACGCGGCGAGCAGACTCTTCTCGAATCAACATCTCGAGCGCCGCGGACGTGCTGGCGACCACCGCATTGCCGTACCTGGCCGAGGTCCACAGGGTGGGTTCACAGCCCACATCCCGGGCGTGGCGGAAATAGCAAGGACGGCCGAGATAGGCGCGGGGCACCGCGCTTGCCTTGAAGAGATCGAATGCCATCGGAATTTTGGGCGACGGATCGCTCGCGATGCGCCGCCCTCCATCCAGCCAAGGCTGCCCATCGCCCTCGAGAAAGACCCACAACGTCGGCGCGGATTTCTGGCCGTCGGGCACCACGACGGCGTGCGCAAATTGGGTTCCTTGGACCGTCGCGGCCTGATATCGGGAATCGAGATCGCGGTAAGGATCGAACGCGCGGCGAGCAGCGCAGCCGACAAGCTGAAACGAGATCATCGCCAACGCCACGCCGGCGAGCGCAGCACGGGGAGCGCCGAGACTCGCGGGGCGACGGCGCGTCATGCGAAGATAGCTGCTGCCGAGCCGTGATGATGGGCGAAGAGGTACGCGCATGTTCGTTGGTACAGCGGCGAGATCGTGGTTGCTCGGGCTCGGATGCCTTGCGGGCCTGAGCGCCAGTGCGGCAGATCCAGGACGAGCGAAGGAGGGCATGGTCAGCCTCAAGGACGTGGCAGTAGTCGATTGTCTGCTGCCGGGGCAAGTGCGGCAACTCGGCAGCACCACGTACCTCACTCAGCGAAGGCCGGTGCGAACCGAGGCGGCGGATTGCCGAACTCGCGGCGGCGAGTACGTAGCCTATGATCGTGCCGACTACAAGACGGCCTTGAACGTCTGGATGTCGCAGGCGCAGGCGGGTGATCCCGAGGCGCAGACGACGGTGGGGGAGATCTTCGAGCGGGGGCTGGGAGGCACGCCTGACTATGCGGCGGCCGTGATTTGGTACCAAAAAGTCGTGGACAATCCGAAGCTCGAGGACAACGCGAGGGCGCGCGCCTTGTTCGATCTCGGCACATTGTACGAGCAGGGACTCGGGGTCGATAAGGATCAGCTCAAGGCGCTCAATCTGTATCGCCGTGCCTGGGGAGCGCCCGCGGACGATCTCGTGTTCAAGTCGGCAGCCGATCAGAAGACCGAGGAGATGCGCGCGACACTGTCGCAGGAGATTGCGGACCGGGACAAGGAATTGCAGGTCATGCAGAAACAGCTGCAAGCCGCGGAACAAGAGCACGATACGAGCCTCGCGACCATGCAGCGCCTGGTCGCCAAGCTGCAAGCCGCCCAGGCCTCGAGTGCGCAGGCGCTGAAGGCGCTGCCGCCGCCCGCGCCGCCGGCATCAGCCGCGCCGGCCTCGACCGTCCGGTCCCCCTCGGCGGCGCCTGAACTTCCGCCGATCGATCGCGGTGCGGTGGACCGCTCACTCGGCAACTTCCATTTCGGCCGCTACTACGCCTTGATCATCGGCAACCAGAATTATGATCAACTGGAGAGCCTCAAGACGCCTCTGTACGACGCGTCGCGCGCCGCAGAACTCCTGCACGACAAGTACGGATTCACGGTGCAACTGATCCATGACGGTACCGGGGTGGCGATGCTCGAAGCGCTCAACGCGCTGAATGCCGTCCTCACCGACAACGACAACCTACTCATTTACTATGCCGGCCACGGCTACCGACTCAAGACGAGCACCACGGAAGCCGGATACTGGCTGCCACGCAATGCCGAGCGTCCCCCCAACGACGCATTGTGGGTGCCCACCGAACAGATCACCGCCAACATCGGCCGTCTCAAAGCCAAGCGTGTGTTGGTGGTCGCGGATTCCTGCTATTCGGGGCTGCTCTCGGATGACCCGTTCTTCTTCGCCTTCAGCAGTGCCGCGCAGGCCGCTCAGGCGCCGTCGACCCAACTGCTGCAGTATCGAATCGGAAAACGGGCGCGCTTATTGATTGCGTCGGGTGGAGACAACCCGGTCCTCGACGAAAGCATCGACGGCAAGAATTCGGTGTTCGCCAAAACATTCCTCGATGTACTCGAGTCCAATCAAAACATCCTCACCTCGCCCGCGTTGTTCAGCATGGTGCAGGGGCGGGTCAAGGCCGAAGCGGCGAAGAGCCATTTCTCGCAGCAACCGGAAATGAAGGCCATCAAGGGGGCCGGGCACGAGGCGGGCGATTTTTTCTTCGTGCCCAAGGGGCTGGGCAAGACGTGAGCGGAACTTTCGCCCCCGTCGCACCCGCCGGCCGCATGTAACGACGGCCAATCCCTCCTTGATAAGAAAGGTCACCTGCAGTGTGATCCGACTTGAGTTCCGTGACCACTTCCTATAGCGTCGAATGTCGGGATTTGGCGACAGTGTCGCAGGCGCGCCGTCGCTCGATTGATTGGCGGGCGGCGCAGCCCAACGTCGTCTCGATCGCTGCTGCAAGAGTAAATTGTCCTTATGCTACCGCTTACGACCATCGGTAAGTATGAGATCGTCGATACGCTGGGCACCGGCGGAATGGGCACCGTCTACCGAGCCTATGATCCGACGCTCGAACGCATCGTCGCGGTGAAGGTGCTGAAACTGGACGCTGCGGAGGTCAGCGCCGCCGAGTTGGGGGCACGATTCCGCAATGAAGCGCGCGCAGTCGCCCGCCTGAATCACCCGGCGATCGTCGCAATCTTCGACTACGACGACAAGGATCCGGCGGGCACTTACATAGCGATGGAGTACGTGAACGGTTGCGCACTCGACCTGTACGTCAAGCAACATCCGGAACTGAGCCTGGGGGACATGATCGGCGCGATGCAGCAGGTGCTGGCCGGACTCGACTACGCACACCGGCATGAGGTCGTGCACCGCGACGTCAAGCCGTCGAATCTCCTGGTCACGCGCGACGGGCGCGTGAAGATCACTGACTTTGGCATCGCGAAGATCGGCCCACGCAGCACCCTGCACACGGGCTTCTTGGTGGGAACTCCGCAATACATGGCCCCCGAGCAATACACGGACGGCCAAATCGACCACCACTGCGACATTCACGCAGCCGCGGTCGTTCTCTACGAACTGATGACCGGCGCGGCGCCGTTTTCCGGCAACCCCGCGGAGATCATGCGTCAGGTCTGCTACGAGACACCGCCGGCGCTCTCGACGGTCAATCCGCAGATTCCCGCGGCCTTCGATGCGATCGTCGCCAAGGCGCTTGAAAAGAATCCCGCAAATCGCTACGTGAGCGCCTTGCAGTTCCAAGAGGCGTTGCGCGCAATCACGCAGTCGATCTCGTGGAAATCGACGTCGCCGATACCGGTGCAAAGACCCCGCGTAACCACGGCAACGATGCGCCGGGTACCGGTCGCAACAGCGCCGGCCAATCCGCCACCCGCGCAGAATATCGCTGCACCCCCGGCTCCTGAGGCGCCGTCCGTTGCGCCGACCGGCGCTGGCAACGTCCCACAGCAGGTGCTCCGCGAGCCGCCGCCGGTACGGACTCAGGTGATCGTGCCCGATGTGCCGCTGCCGCCGCCCGGCGCGGTCAGCGTCCCGCGGCAGGCGCTCCGCGAGCCACCGCCGATGCGGACTCAGGTGATCGCGCCCGATGTACCGCTGCCGCCGCCGACCGCTGCGGCACCGCGCACACCCCAACAGACGCGGCCCGATTCGAGCGGTCAGAGACCACTAGCCGCATGGTCCCGCGAGCAACTCACTGAAATCGAACGTCAATTGACGCAGATCGTCGGGCCGGTGGCGAAGGTCCTCGTGCAGAGCGCCGCCGCGAATACGGCCAATCGGCGGCAGTTGTACGCCATGCTCGCCGAGCAATTGCATACACCCGAAGAGCGTCGTCGTTTTCTCGCACTGGAGGCCGGCGCCGTCACCCCCCATCCGCACACCGCGCCCGCCACTGCGCCCGCTGCGCCGGGATCGCAGGGCGCGCGACCGCTGACGCCGGAGACGCTGCAGCGGGCGACCGAACTACTGGCGCGATACGTTGGACCGATGGCGTCGATTTTGACCAAAAAGGCGGCGCAGGCTGCCGTCGACGAGCCGAGCCTTTACTCGCTGCTCGCCAGCAAATTGTCCGATCCTGGGGAGCGGGCCCGATTCATGCGCGAGGCGCAGCGGAGTTCGAGCGATCGCATCCGCCCGCGAGAGTCTTGAGCGCGAAAGGTTTCAGATGCGAAGCGAAAGCTGCTTGGTTATGTAAAGTTAGGGTGAGGCGCATGCTGCAAAGGCGAGCAGCGTGCGCCTCAAACCGGGTTAAGATGCCAGTGTTTTTTACGCCGGCCGGCGCGGCAGTCGAGCGCGCGGGCCAGCTGAAGAGCCAGACGACTGCACGAGAAAAAAATGATGGGATCGACGACAACGGATCGGGTGCAGGAAGCGGTGGCCGCTTTCGAGGCGGGGAAGAAATCGCTTGCGGCGCTCGAGGGATTCATCGGCGCTTTGCTCAGGTCCGAAATGGTCTCGCCCGCCGATGCGCGTGCTGCGCTTCGGAACGTAGTGGCGAGCGGAGCGGTTCCCGCTGAGTCTCTTCGCCGAATGCGCCTCGGCGATGTCCCCGATCAAGGCCCGGCCGAAGAGGTGCGTAAGTCCACCGCGAGTAACTTCACCGCGAGCGGCGTGCCTGTTGGCAGAGCGGCCGAAACCACTTTTCGACAGTGGCCGGTGACGAGTCAACCGCAGGCGGCACCCGACCGATCGAAGACCGGCTCGTCATGGGTTGAACCGGAGGTCCGCCCGACCGTCGATGAAGTGTCGGTCGGCACGCTGCTTGGCGGCCGCTACTTGCTCGAGCGCGTGCTCGGCGAAGGCGGGATGGGGGTCGTCTATTTGGCCAGCGACCAGCAAGTCAAGGGTGAGAGTTTCGCGATCAAAGTCTTGAAGCCCGAGATCCGCCGCTATCCGGAAGCTCTCGACATGCTGCGGGAAGAAGTGCGCCGCACGCGCGCGTTGGGCCATCCGAACATAGTCGGGGTGTACTCGCTGAACTCCGACCCTTCCAGCGTCTACATGATCATGGAGTATCTCGAGGGCAAGACACTGAGTTCCCTGATCGACGAAGCCTTTGGCCGCGGCATGCCGTTCATGCGGGCGTGGCCGTTGATCGACGATATGTGCGCTGCCCTGGCGTATGCCCACGACCAAAGCGTCATTCATAGCGACATCAAGAGCTCGAACGTATTCATCACCACGGGCGGCAAGGCCAAGCTCCTCGATTTCGGCATCGCGCGGGCGGCCCGAGGCCGCCGCCAGCGAGCCAATACGGCCGGACTCGGCGCGCTGACCCCGACATACGCAAGCTGCGAGATGCTCGAAGGCCAGAACCCCGACGCGCGAGACGACATCTACTCCCTGGCGTGCGTCATTTACGAGATGCTGTCCGGCAAGCACCCCTTCAGCGATCACACGGCCGTCGAAGCGCGTGACGAACGACGCAATCTCGCTCCAATCGAGTCGCTGTCGCGTAAACAAAACGAAGCGCTCGCACGGGCCCTTGCGTTCAACCGCGACGAGCGCACCGCCTCAGTGGAATCGCTGCTCGCGGGTCTTTCTCCGGACGCAGCGTCCGATGCGCACGGGAAAGAGCGCGCGGAGCCGTCCCGTAAGCGGACGCTCCTGATCGTCGGAGGCGCGTTGGCGATGGTTGTCGTGGCGATCGGAGCCTTTTTTGTTTGGTCTCGACAGTCGACTCCTTCCGCCAAAGAGAAGACTGCCGCCGTTCAGGCGCAGACCGCTGTGTCGCAGTCGATGCTGCGGATCGAAACAAGCCGACGCAAGATAGAGGACAGACTGCGGGACGCACGATCATCGGTCGAGCGATTGACGGACCGCGTCAACCTCGCCAGGAACAACACCGAACACGACGCCCTCAACAAACAATTGACCGAGGCAACGGCGGGCGCCGATGCGGCCCAGACGGTCAACGATATCGCCGAGAAAAGTATTTTCTCGGTCGAGAGGCTGGCTGCGCTACGAGAGGGCCAACGGTCTGGGGAAGTGGCCTTGCAGGCCGGGCGGTTCGACGAGGCAGGCAAATCGCTCGGGGAAGTTCGCCGCGCCGCGGACGACGTCATCGCTGCCGCCGACGCGTTGCCGTTGGCGGTCGCCGACCAGCGCGCAGTGGACGCGCTGTTGGAACGCGCCCGGGCAACCATCGAATCGAGCCATGGTGATGCGGATGCGGCCTTGGCCAATGCAAGCGCTGCGAAGGATCAAGCTGCGCAAGCGTTGGCCGCGGGAGACGGCGTCGGTGCACGTCGTCAGTTCGCCGCAGCGACGGCGAGCGTCAACCAAGATGTTCAGGCGTTCCTCGATCGCGTGATTGCAACCTGGGGCTCGATTGCACAGAAGAAGATGGACGAAAACGACCTCGACGTAGCCCAGGCGGCGATCGCGCAGGCGGAGGCGCTTCAGAAGCTCAAGCGTGAATATCAATGATCGCGGCCGGATGCTTCCCGGGCTGTTCGGCGATTCGGTGAAGCGGCATTCGATTCCTTGAGGCGATGTCAAGAACAAAGAAGACAGGGGCGGTTTCAGAATGGCGGCGATGGGGATTTTTGCGATGGATGGCGGTCGGCCCGGCGACACGCAATCTCACGCGCGCCGCAAGGTGGCGTCAGCCGCATGCGGGATGGTAGTGCTTGCGTTCGCCTGGGCGTCGTCGGGCGTGCTCCCCGTCCGCGCGCAGTCCAACGGCGTGCCGGATCAAGAGACCTTGGAAGAGGCGCTGAAAAAAAAGCCGGTGACACCCAAGGCGTCGCCGAATCCGGCTGGTGCAAAGAAGGCCGCTGAGGCGCCGAACGCGTCACCCCAAGCGCCGAAACCAGCCCATCGCGGCACGCTGATTCCGATGGTAGTGGTCAGCGATGCTGCCTGCGCACTCGAAGTCAACGGAGACTCCGTCGCAGTGCTCGAGCCCGGTGTAGTGAAGAAAATGAGCGTCTGGCCAGGTGATCAGCTCGTCAAGTGCGCGAGCACGGACGAGCCGGGAGAGACCTACTCGGCAGTTCAAACCATCAAAGCGGGTGAACAATCAGTAGTGCAGATCGTGCTCGCGCCGCGCGTCGATGCGGCTCGGCAGAAGCGCGAGGCGCAGGCGCAGAGCTCGAGCGCGGAGGATGAGGCCTGGGCGCAGGCCAGCCAGGATGGTACGGCCGCCAGTCTACGGGCTTATATGGATAAATATCCCGAGGGCCGGTATGGCGACCAAGCGAAGGGGTTGCTGACGGAAGCGACGCAACGGGCGGAGGAGGACGCCGATTGGAAACGGGCGGGCAAGAGTACTCAGACGACGATCGTGCAGTCGTTCGTCGACAAGTACCCGACAGGTCACTACCTGGAAGCAGCCCAGCGGCGGATGGAGTTCATCAAGCAGTTGCCGCCCCGGGCGGTCCTGCCGTTCTCGATCGACGAAGATGCCTGGGAGACTTTGGAGAACTCTGCTTTCTATCGCGACCTACCGCGACGCACGCACAAGATCACAGTACAGGTTTCGAGCGAGGTACTCGGCGAACCCAACAACGGATCTTCTGCGAACTTCAGGCAAGCCACGGTGAAAGAGATTTCACCAATCGGGGATCGATGCGTATTGCTCCACAGCATCACGCGCAAATCCGAGCCCTCGAATGCCGCGGCTCAAGTGACGGACGACTATCAGTGCGGGCTTCTCAAACTGGAGACGGTGAGCGACGGTAAACTCATCGCCGCAGTCTCGGCGTCCGACGTTGAATCATTTGTCGAGACCGACAAGACGCTGCGCGAAAAGCCGCCATGCGAAATTCCGAGTTCGGGGGCCGCGAGTGCATTCCACGCCGCGCTCACCGGAACCGCCACGCGCCTTGGCTGCTCGTCCGGCGAGTATTTTTTCGAAGATCTGAACGTATGGCTGTATGAACTCGGAGAAATGGACCCGCAGAAGCAGCAGTATGTGGTGCCCGCCACGGGATATCATTTCGAGTCGGTTGCCAATGGCGATCCGGGCAGCAAGGTCGTGACGACCTACGATACCTTTTCTTGGACCGATAGCAATTGACGTGCTGTGACGCGTCTTCAAACGATGGTGCGGCGTTATTCCGATATGAAACTTTTTTTCAACGTCCGGGCACCGGCATCGCTCCTGTTGGCCTGTCTCTTGGCCGGAAGCGGAGCGCTGGCACAGCAGCCCTCGGCGCCCGTCCCGTCGATCGAGGAACTGAAGCGGCAACTCGAGGAGAAGCGGCAGCAGCTGCAGGCCAAGCGGCAACTCGAAGCGAAGCAACAAGCCGATGCCAAACAACAACTCGAGGCGAAGCGACAACTCGAAGCCAAGCAACAACTCGAAGGGAATCAGCCGCCCGGGGCGACGCCGCCGCTCAAAGGAAAGCAGCTCAAAGCGAAGCAGCAGCCGGCCAAGCCGACGTCCGGGGAGCCCGAATCCGGCGCCGATGGGGCGCTGGCATCGACAGGAACGCCGGCGCCGCCGGTGGAAGTCGCCAAGGCGGCGCCGCCCGCCAAGAACATCCCGCCGGTGAGACTCGAGCCGCATAGCGCAGCCGCCGCGGATTCGTGTCCATATCCGGCCGCTGCGCGTGCCCGAGGCGACACCGGCACGGTGATCTTGCTGGTCTACGTGGCGCCCGACGGTCGCGCGACGGATACCAGGGTCGAGTCCTCCAGCGGTTCCGACGTCCTCGACGAAGCGGCAGCGAGTTGCGTCAAGGAATTCGGACATTTTGTACCGAAGCGCAACGGCGCGCGGGCGGAGGCTGGTTGGTTCCGCATGAAGTACAATTGGACTTTCGGCGACATCTCGTGAGCCTGGATATCGCGATCCTGGGTGGCCCGTTTCGATAATCGAGCATGTCTTCTAGCCTCAGTTCCAGAGGGGGATAAGCGCGTCCGCCTCCTGGCAACGCAGCAAGCCAGACTCAAATTGGATCTTTCAGGGTCCATGTAGGTCAGTGGGCAAGGTGTCCGTCGTTCCCCCGTGGCGCCGCTTGCGCAGTGCTACCGGGGCTCGCGGCTGCCCTCGACCTACAGTCTCTGGCCCATTTGACATCGACCACTAATGGTTTATGCTCAATTGGATCACCGCGGTAGAAAAATATTTGGACGCCGCGACTCATCTGACGCGGGAATTTACGGATAAAACTAAAAACTGTGCAGGGTCGGCATGGATGTAGAAGCATTGGTCCGCCCGCTCGGAGAAACCGCTCCATGTGGCACGGACTTGGAAGACACCCAGCAGATGGCCGCCATCGACGCATTTCGCGTGTTTGGCCAGGCCACGCCGCTCAGTGCCGACACGGATTGGCGGGCGATCAATGATGCCTCGCTCGACGCGCTCGGCACCAGCCGTGATTTCCGGCTGCTTGCGCACATGGCGGCCGCCCAATTGAGGCTCGAGGGCGTACAGCCGCTGGTCGATTCCCTCGGCATCGCCGCACGCTGGCTCGAAAGCTACTTTGACGACGTGTTCCCGCGCATTGATGACGATGCGGTGCGGCGCAAGAACGCACTGAACTATTTCGCCGACCGGATGGCGGTGGTCGACGCGCTGCGGCGGGTACCCCTGGTGAATAACCGGCAACTGGGCTCCTTCAGCCTGCGCCACGTCGATATCGCGGCGGGACGGCAGGCGCCTGGGGAAGAGGACGCGAGCTCGCCGCCGACCGAGGCACTGATCAACGCTGCTTTCTCGGCCGCGCCCCAGGAAGAGCTTGCGCAGCTCTTGGCATCGATCGATGCCGGGCAGTCGGCGCTCAAGAGCATTGAAATGACGATGGTCGCCAAGCAAGGAGTGCAGGCGGCGCCCGATACCAAGCCGCTGTCGGACGTGATGGGGCGGATGCGCGACATCGTCGCCAAGCACGTCCGCGCCCCCGCGGCGGAGGTGGGTGAGGCGGGGGACGCGGCGGGGACGGGGCAGGCCGGTGGAGTCCCGGGCCAGATTCGTTCGCGCGAGGATGCCACGCGCAGTCTCGATGCGGTGGCCGAATTCTTTCGGCGAAGCGAGCCCTCGAGCCCGGTTCCGATGTTCGTCGAGCGCGCCAAACGTCTGATTGCGCGAGATTTTCTCGAAGTGCTTGCGGAACTCGCGCCCGATTCGCTGGCCGAGGTCAAGAGAGTGGGCGGAGTCCGCGATGCAGAGTAGGTTGCGTCCGGCGACGGCGGATATTTAACTTAATCGTGGAGGTGTCCTGTGGCCAAGCAGAGTAGCCAGAAATTCATTGCGCGGAACCGCGCGCCGCGCGTTCAGATCGAATACGACGTCGAGTTGTACGGGGCGCAGAAAAAGGTACAGGTTCCCTTCGTCATGGGCGTCATGTCCGACCTGTCGGGCGACTCGAAGGAGCCGCTGCCGGCGGTCGATGAGCGCAAGTTCCTGCAAATCGACGTCGATAATTTCGACGAGCGCATGAAGTCGATGAAACCACGGGCGGCATTCTCCGTGCCGAATACCTTGACCGGCGAGGGCAATCTGCAGGTGGATATCACCTTCGAGAGCATGGATGACTTTTCGCCGGCCGCGGTGGCGCGCAAGGTAGACGCGCTCGCGAAGCTGCTCGAGGCTCGATCGCAGCTCGCCAACCTCGTCACCTACATGGACGGCAAGGCCGGGGCGGAAGACTTGATTGCGAAAGTTCTTAACGATCCGGCGCTCCTGAAATCGCTCGCCGCCAAGGCGAAGCCGCAGGACGGCGGTAATTCCTGAGTCCTGGAGGGGAAATCATCATGGCCGAAGCAGAAAAAGTAGCCGCCGCGCAAGTCTCAACCACCGCCGCGGATCAATTCGAAGCCCTCCTGGCGAAGGAATTCAAGCCGAAGACCGATCGGGCGCGCGCCGAGGTCGAGGGAGCGGTCCGCACGCTCGCCGAGCAGGCGCTGCGCGAGACCACGGTTGTGTCCGACGATGTGATCGGCACGATCAAGGCGATCATCGCGGAAATCGACAAGAAGCTCTCGGATCAAATGAACGCGATCCTGCACAACGAGCGCTTCCAGCAGCTCGAGAGCGCTTGGCGCGGGCTGGATTACCTCGTCAGCAATACCGAAACGGACGAGATGCTGAAGATCCGGGTGATGAACATCTCCAAGAAGGATCTGGCCAAGACGCTGAAGAAGTACAAGGGTGTCTCCTGGGATCAAAGCCCGATATTCAAGCGCCTGTATGAGCAGGAGTACGGCCAGCTCGGCGGCGAGCCGTATGGAAGCCTGGTGGGCGATTACTACTTCGACCACTCGCCGGGCGACGTGGAGCTGCTGGGCCAGATGGCGCAGGTGGCGGCCGCAGCGCATGCGCCGTTCCTGGCCGCCGCGGCGCCCTCCCTGATGGGCATGGACTCTTGGCAGGAACTGTCCAACCCGCGCGACTTGGCCAAGATCTTCAGTGCGCCCGACTACGCGGCGTTCCGTTCACTGCGCGAATCGGACGACTCGAAGTACGTCGGTCTCGCCATGCCGCGTTTCCTGTCGCGCGTGCCGTACGGGGCGCGCACCAGTCCCGTCGAGGAGTTCGATTTCGAGGAAGAGACCGGCGTCGGCGACCAGAGCAAGTACACCTGGACCAACGCCGCTTACGCCATGGCGGTGAACGTCAACCGCTCCTTCAAGCAGTACGGCTGGTGCACCTCGATCCGGGGCGTGGAGTCGGGTGGTGCGGTCGAAGGGTTGCCGGTGCACACGTTCCCGAGCGATGACGGCGGCGTCGACATGACCTGCCCCACCGAAATCGCGATCAGCGACCGGCGCGAGATGGAGCTGGCGAATTCCGGGCTGATGCCGTTGATTCATCGCAAGAACACCGACGTGGCCGCCTTCATCGGTGCACAGTCGCTGCAGAAGCCGACCGAGTACACGGACCCGGACGCGACCTCGAACGCGCGCATCGCCGCCCGCTTGCCGTACCTGTTCGCAAGCTGCCGTTTCGCGCATTACTTGAAATGCATGGTGCGCGACAAGGTGGGCTCGTTCATGGAGCGCGAGGACATGCAGCGCTATCTGCATACCTGGATTCAGGGCTATGTGCTCGGCGATCCGGCCTCGGCCGGCGAGAATTCCAGGGCGCGCAAACCGCTGGCGGCGGCAGAGGTAAAGGTGGAAGAGATCGAGGGCAACCCCGGATTCTACGCCGCCACGTTTCACCTGCGGCCGCATTACCAGTTGGAGGGCGTCAATGTATCAATGCGGCTCGTGTCGAAACTACCGTCGCAGAAGAAATGAGATCCAAGCTTGATGAGCGGCGCGCCGCGCGCCCCCTCACAAGCGCGGCAAGTCAACGTCGGTTCATAACAAAAGGAGAACGTTTATGGCGATGGACATGTTTCTGTATTTTGACACCGCGTCGGGTATCAAGGGTGAGACGAAGGACAAGGTCTTCAAAGCCAAGGGTGGCATAGACGTCCTCGCGTGGAGCTGGGGTGTCAGCAATTCAGGATCCGCTCACATGGGCGCGGGCCAGGGCGCGGGCAAAGCGAACTTCCAGGACATCTCGTTCACGAAGTACATCGACCTCGCGAGCACGAAGCTGATGACCAGTTGCGCGACGGGCACGCACATCAAGGACGCGAAGCTGGTCGTGCGCAAGGCCGGCGGCTCGCCGCTCGAGTACCTGCTGATCGAGCTGTCGGATTGTCTGATTTCCTCGTATTCGACCGGCGGCAGCGGCGGTGAGGATCGTTTGACCGAGAACGTGTCCCTCAATTTCGCCATCGTCAAAATCGACTACAAGACTCAGAAAGAGGACGGGACCGAGGGTACGGAGAAGGGCAACTTTGCCTATGACATTCCGGCCAACGCCAAAGACTAGACATCCAAGCTAAAGGCGCCGGACGCGGGAGATTGCGCTTCCGCGGCCGGCGCCGACGAGAATCGCATGGCCAACGCCGAAGAGTGTTTCCGGCAGGGTGATCTGAGCGCGTGCCTGACTCTCCTGCAGGCCGAAGTCCGGCGTCGTCCCGAGGACGTACGGCAGCGCGTCTTCCTCGTGCAGGTGCTGATGGTGCTGGGGGAGTGGGAGCGTGCGCTCACCCAGCTCGGAGTCCTCAAGGAACTCGACGCAAACGCGTTGCCGATGGTGCATTCCTACGGCGCGGCGATCCAATGCGAACGCCTGCGGGCAGCGGTATTTCGCGGCGAGCGCAGCCCGCTGCTGTTTGGCGAGCCCGAGCCGTGGATGGCGGAGATGGTGCAGGCCGTGGGTCTTCAGGCGCAAGGCCATGGCAGCGAGGCGGCCGCGCTTCGCAGCGGCGCGCTCGAGGCGGCGCCGGCGACGGCGGGGATGCTGAACGGCAGTATCTCGTTCGAGTGGCTGGCGGATGCCGACCTGCGGCTCGGACCCATGCTCGAGGTGCTGCTCAACGGCAGCTACTACTGGGTGCCGATGCATCGCGTGCAGGAAATCCGTGTCGAAGCGCCGGCAGATATCCGCGATCTCGTATGGCTGCCGGCCGAGTTCGTGTGGGCGAACGGCGGCGAAGCGGTCGGTTTCATCCCGACGCGCTACCCCGGCTCCGAATCGAGCACCGACAATGCGATCCGGCTCGCACGCAAGACCGAATGGGTCGATGGAGACGTTGGCCTCGGGCAGCGCCTCCTGGCCAGCGACCAAGCGGAATTGCCGCTGCTCGAACTGCGATCGGTCAAGTTCGAGCCGTCGTCGGCATGACGCTGAACCATGGCCGAACTCGCCTTTGAAGACCGGCTGCAGCCCGCGCTGCTCGACCGTTTATCCGACGACGCGCGTTCCATGCTAGTGGTGGAGTTGCGGTCGACTCGGCCGCGGCTCGCCGAACACCGCATCGAAATTTCCGCCATCGAATTCACGCTGCGTGCCTTCGGGCTGCGGCGCTGGCGCACGGAGCGCGAAGCGCCCGATGCCGGCGAAGATGAACTGCTGGTCCTGCAGTTTTCGGGCCCCACCGATAGTGCGACGCTGGTTCGCGTGCGGCTGGCGCCCGTGGTTGCCCTGCCTGCGCCGCTGCCGGTGGCACGCTTTGCCGAAGTCACCTCGCGGGCCATCGCGAACCTCAATCCGGAACCGGCCGCACAGCGCGTGGTCTCGATGCGCCAGCTGCGCGAGTCGGTGCTGCGCGACTTGGCGTGGCTCTTGAGCACGTCGAGCTACGATACCGATCGCAGCCTTTCGGCTTGGCCGGAGGTGGAGCGCTCGGTGTTGAACTACGGATTGCCGAGCATGGCTGGACTCGGCATTTCCACCTTTGATGCGGGGGCGGCCGCGGCGCGCCTGCAAAAGGCCATCGAGGCATTTGAGCCGCGCCTCTCGCACGTGCACGTGAAGTCCGAGGCGGAGGTCGGACGCATGGATCGAAATGCCCTGGTCTTCCGCGTGGAGGCGGAACTGTGGGGCCAGCCCACGCCGCAGCGGCTGTTGCTCCGGACCCAGATCGACATCGAATCCGCGGACGTCCTCATTACCGATACCGAGGGTGGTTGAGAGCATGGATCCCCGGCTGCTCGATTATTACAATTCTGAATTGCGCTATTTGCGCGAGTCGGGTCTCGAGTTTGCGCGCGCCTATCCGCGCATCGCCGCGCGGCTCGGCATGGACTCGCTGGAGGTCGCCGACCCGTATGTCGAGCGGCTGATCGAGTCGTTTGCGTTCCTCGCGGCGCGCGTACAGCTGAAGCTCGATGCGCGCCATCCGCAATTCACCGAGCATCTTCTCGGGGTCGTGTACCCCGGGTTCTTGAATCCCGTTCCGGCTTGCGGTGTGGCAGAGTTTCTGCCCGACCTCAAGGACGGCTCCTTGCAGGCCGGGTTGACGATCCCGCGCGGCTCGCTGCTGCGCACGCCGCCCGGCAAAGGCGAGCGCACCGCGAGCGTGTTCACGACGGCGCACGCCGCGACGCTTTGGCCGCTCACTCTCACCGAAGTGAAGTATCTGAGCGGATCGGGCTCGCTCAGCGGCGCCGGAATTTCCGGCGGCCGGGTGCGCGCCGCGATCCGCCTGCGTCTACGTGCGGCTCCCGGCGCAAAGCTCGATCAACTGCCGATCGAGCGCCTGCGCCTGTTCATCAAAGCCACGCCCGATCTCGCGGCGCGGCTCTACGAACAGATCGCGGCGAACACCGCCGGCTATTACGTGCGCTCGCCGGGCGGCGGCGGCGGCGTGAAGGTGCGGCCGGCGGAGGCCGTGAACGCCGCCGGCTTCGAGGAGAATGAGGCGCTGCTGCCGACGCCGCGCCGCGGCTTCGAGGGCTATCGGCTGCTGCAGGAGTATTTCGCGTTTCCGGATCGATTTCTGTTCTTCGACATCGAGCAGCTGCGTGGCGCGTTCGCGGATTGCGCGGGCGGCGAGGCCGACATCTACCTGACCCTCGATCGCGTGCAACCGAGCCTCGAGAACGCTCTCGATCAGACGCAATTGCGACTCAACTGCACGCCGATCATCAACCTATTCCGCCACGCGCCGGATCGCGTGCACGTGGATGCCGCGGCGACCGAGCACCACCTCGTGCCGGACCGCAACCGGCCGATGGATTTCGAGGTTTACGATGTGGAGCGGGTGGCGGGCGTGAATGCCGCGGGCGAGGCCCTCGAGGAAATACGTCCGATCTATCTCTCGAGCCACCAGGCAGGGGTGGAGCGGTCGCAGCCGTTCTATTCGCTGCAGCGCCGAGCCCGGCTCTTGTCGACGCGCCAACAGCAGTTGGGAACCCGCACGAACTACGTCGGCACGGAAGTATTTCTGTCGCTCTCGGATGCGCGCGGCCGCCCCGTCGACGCCGAGATCGCGCAGCTCGACGTGCAAGCCCTGTGCACGAACCGCGACCTGCCCATTCGCTTCGCCTTCGGCAAGGGCCGCACGGATTTCCTGCTCGAGGGCACCGCGCCGCTCGAGGGCATCCGCTGTATCGCCGGCCCCTCGACGCCGCGCTCCTCGCCCGCCTTCGGCGACTCGGCGTGGAACATCATCAGCCACCTCTCGCTCAACTACCTCTCGCTGATCGAGTCGGATCCTCAGCACGGGGCACGGATGCTGCGCGAGTTGCTCGCCCTTTACGCGGATCCCAAAGATCCGGCCGCGGCACGTCAGATCGAGGGCGTCATACAGGTAGGCTACGCGCCCGTGGTGCGCCGAATCCCGATCCCGGGGCCCATGAGCTTTGCACGCGGCCTCGAGATTACCTTGACGCTCGACGACGCCGCGTTCGAGGGCGCCGGAGTTCTGCCCCTCGCCTCCGTACTCGAACGGTTCTTCGCCCGTCACGTGTCGCTCAATTCATTTGCGCAGACGAGAGTTCGGTCTCAAGCGCGCGGCGAGCTCAAGTGCTGGCCGGTCCGCACCGGCGCGCGGCAGCTCCTGTGAGTACGTTCGAGCGCTTGCGCGACGAGCCGTACAGCTTCACGCTGTTCGCCGCCCTGCGTCTGCTGGAGCAGTTGTATCCGCAGCGGCCGCGCCTCGGCGAGGGACGGCGGGCGAGCGATGATGCCATTCGTCTCGCGCAGCCGCCGCACTTGATTTTTGCGCCCTCCGACGTCGCTGCGCTCGGGCGAACCGAGGACGGAACGCCGCGGCTCGAGCAATACGGTTTTGGCGTCTTCGGGCCGAACGGCGCGCTGCCGTTGCACCTGACCGAGTATGCGTTCGAGCGCGGTGCGCATCGCGGCGACCCTGGAGTCGCCGATTTCATCAACGCGTTTCAGCACCGCTTCATCGCGCTCTTCTACCGCGCCTGGGCGGACGGCGACCCGGCTGTCAACCTCGATCGGCCGGCGTCGGACCGATTCGTGCGCTGCCTCGGCGCGCTGGTCGGGCTCGCTCCGCCCAGCGCGAGGGCCGCATCGCCGCTCGCGGCCCGGGCGGCACTCGGCCGTGCGGCGCTGTTTGGCCGCTCGAGCCGCAGCGCCGAGGCGCTCGAGCGTGCGTTGTCCGATTATTTCGGTCTGGCGATCAACATCCGGCCGTTCATCGGCGGCTGGATCGAGATTCCGACGGAATCCCGCTCACGCCTCGGTGCGGCAAGCGGCGGCGTTCTCGGTCTCGGTGCGACGCTCGGCTCGTGTTCATGGCAATGTCAGCATCAGTTCGAGATCGGTCTCGGCCCACTCGATTACGCGGCCTTCACGCGCTTCCTGCCCGGCAGCCCAGCGTTCGACGAACTGGCTGGGATCGTGCGCTTCTTTACCAACGATGAGTGGTCCTGGCAACTGCGGCCGACGTTGGCGGCAAACCAGGCGCCCGGCATCGAGCTCGGCCGAGCGGGGCGCCTCGGCTGGACCAGCTGGCTCGGCGGCCGCGCAGGCCGGGTCGATGATGTCGTGATACGGGGCGAGCGCACGATGCTCGGCGCCGCAGCGTGAAGGAGCAGCGAAAATGACAATAATCAACCTCGCGGGAGAACCTCATGGGTGATATCAGCCGCACTGCATTGTTTGGCAAGCTCAACAGCGTGGCCTATAAAGCCATCGAGGGCGCGACGGTGTTCTGCAAGCTGCGCGGCAATCCCTATGTGGAGGTCGTGCACTGGATTCACCAGATCCTGCAGTTGCAGGGGTCGGATCTGCACGCCATTTCGCGCGCCTTCAATCTCGATCCGAGCAAGATCGCGCGCGACGTCACCGAGAGCCTCGACCGTCTGCCGCGCGGCGCCACCTCGATTTCGGATCTCTCGCCGCACATCGAGGACGCCGTGGAGCGGGCCTGGGTATGGGCGTCGATCAAGTACGGCGACCGGCAGATCCGCACCGGGCACATTGTGCTCGCCATGCTCAAAACCCCGGCGCTCAAGAACGTGCTGTTGTCCGTGACTCGCGAGTTCGAGAGGATCAAACCCGATCAGCTCGCGGATGACTTCGCCAACATCGTGAAGAACTCCCCCGAAGAGGGCCTGCGCGCCAAGGACGGCAGCCTCTCCGGTCAGGCTGAGCCGGGTGAATACAGCGGCGCGATGCCTCCCGCGCAGATGGGGAAGGAGGAGGCGCTCAAGAAGTTCACGGTCGACCTCACCGAACAAGCGCGCACCGGCAAGCTCGATCCGATCGTCGGCCGCGACGAGGAAATCCGGCAGTTGATCGACATCCTGATGCGCCGCCGCCAGAACAATCCCATCCTGACGGGCGAAGCAGGTGTCGGCAAGACCGCGGTCGTCGAGGGATTCGCACTCAAGATCGTATCGGGCGACGTGCCGCCGCCGCTCAAGGACGTGACGCTGCGGTCGCTGGACGTCGGCCTGCTGCAGGCGGGCGCGAGCATGAAAGGCGAATTCGAGCAGAGGCTTCGTCAGGTGATCGAAGAGGTCCAGGCCTCGCCCAAACCCATCATCATGTTCATCGACGAGGCGCATACGCTCGTGGGAGCCGGCGGTGCCGCAGGTACGGGCGATGCCGCCAACCTGTTGAAGCCCGCGCTCGCGCGCGGCACGCTGCGTACCGTGGCGGCCACGACCTGGGCGGAGTACAAGAAGCACATCGAGAAGGACCCGGCGCTCACGCGACGCTTCCAGGTCGTGCAGGTCAACGAGCCGTCGGAAGAAAAGGCCATCCTGATGATGCGCGGTGTGACCTCGACCATGGAGCGGCACCACAAAGTCCAGGTGCTCGACGAGGCGCTGGACGCGGCGGTACGGCTATCGCACCGCTATATTCCGGCACGGCAGCTGCCCGACAAGGCCGTCAGCCTGCTCGATACCACCTGTGCGCGCGTCGCCATCAGCCAGCACGCGGTGCCTCCGGAAGTGGACAACACGCGCAAGCGCATCGACGCTCTCAATACGGAACTCGAGATCATCGGCCGCGAGACCGCGGTCGGCATCGATACGGCGGAGCGCGAGAAGCTTGCCCGGTCGCGGCTGGCCGAGGAGACCCTGCGCCTCGCCGAAGTCGAGAAAAAATGGCAGGCCGAAAAATCGCTGGTCGACAAGATCCTCGATCTGAGGGCGCGGCTGCGCTCCAAGGTCGGCAAGGTGGAAGGCGCCGCGAGCGCGCCGGCGGAGGGGTTGAGCGAGGCCGAGCGCGGGACGCTGCTGACGGACCTCAAGAATCTGCAAGCCGAGCTGCATGGGCTGCAGGGTGAGCGGCCGCTGATTCTGCCGACCGTCGATCATCAGGCAGTGGCGGCGGTCGTCGAAAGCTGGACCGGCATTCCCGTCGGGCGCATGGTGAAGAACGAAGTCGAGTCGATCTTGAAGCTTGCCGATACGCTGGAACAGCGCATCATCGGCCAGCGTCATGCGCTCGATATGATCGCCCGCCGAATCCAGACCTCCCGCGCCAAGCTCGACAATCCCAACAAGCCGATCGGCGTGTTCCTGCTCGCCGGCACTTCCGGCGTCGGCAAGACCGAGACGGCGCTTGCGCTCGCCGAGGTTCTGTACGGCGGCGAGCAGAATGTCATCACCATCAACATGAGCGAGTATCAGGAGGCCCATACGGTATCGACACTGAAGGGCGCGCCGCCGGGATATGTGGGTTACGGCGAAGGCGGGGTCTTGACCGAGGCGGTGCGCCGCCGGCCTTACTCGGTGGTGTTGCTCGATGAAGTGGAGAAGGCACACCCCGATGTGCATGAGATTTTCTTTCAGGTGTTCGACAAGGGTTGGATGGAGGACGGCGAGGGACGGGTCATCGATTTCAAGAACACGCTCATTCTGCTCACCACCAACGCAGGCACCGAGCTCATTACCAAGCTCTGCAAGGATCCCGAGCTGATGCCGGACGCGGAGGGTATCGCGAAGGCTCTGCGCGAGCCGCTGCTCAAGGTCTTCCCGCCGGCATTGCTCGGCCGGCTGGTCACCATCCCCTACTACCCGCTCAACGACCAGATGATCGGCGCGATCGCACGGCTGCAGCTGCGCCGCATCGAGAGGCGGATTCGCGACAATCACAAGGTGCCGTTCACTTACGACGACGAGGTGGTCAAGCTGATTTCGAGCCGCTGCACGGAGCTCGAGAGCGGTGGGCGCATGATCGATGCCATATTGACCAACACCATGCTGCCGTCCATAAGCCAGGAAATGTTGAAGCGCATGATGGAGGGAACACCCATCAAGCGGGTTCACGTGCACGTTTCGGACGGCGATTTCCGCTATGGCTTTGATGAATAGCGAATCGCCAACGCCCGCAGGCGAATTTGAATCGCACCGGGCGGCGACCGACGAAGCGCACAGCCTCGGCGCGGCGATACGCGAGCATCAAGCGGGGCATCTCATCGAGGCGGAGCGCGCTTACCGGGCACTGCTCGCCAAGGATCCCGACGATGCGAATGTGGCCCACTTCCTCGGCATGCTGCGCTTTCAGGCAGGGGCAATCGAGGAAGGACTCGAATTCCTGCGCCGCTCGGTCAAGGCGGATCCCTCCAACTCGCACGCCTGGAACAACCTCGGCAACATGTACGTTCAGATACAGCGTGACGAGCTCGCCGAGAAGGTCTATCTGCGCGCCACCTCGCTCGACCCCCGCTCGAGCGCAGCTTGGTACAATCTCGCGCGCATCTACTCGCGCGACAACAAGCTCGACCGCGCACTCGAGTGCTTGCACAACGTCACGCGCATCGTCTCCGGGTTCGTCGATGCGCTGCAGACGCTTGCGCACGTGTACTACCGGCTCGGGCGGCGCGACGAGGCTCGCGCGGTCTACCAGCAGTGGGCGGACGAGGTGCCGGACGATCCGACGCCGCGGCATATGCTGGCGGCGACGTCGGGTGAGGGGGTGCCCGAACGCGCGGACGATCGCTATATCGTCAAAACTTTCGACGGATTTGCGGAGCGATTCGACGAGCAGCTCGCGCAGCTCGGTTACAGCGCACCTCAGCTGGTTGCCGCCAGCCTCATCGTCCATCCGCTTTATTTGACAGGCCGCGCCGCGGTGCTCGATGCCGGATGCGGAACCGGCTGGTGCGGTCCGCTGCTGCGCTCGACGGCGGGACACTTGGTGGGCGTCGACCTGTCGCCGGGTATGCTTGCGCTGGCGCGGCAGCGCGGGATCTACGACGAACTGCATGAGTCGGAACTCACCGCATTCATGCGGTCGCGACCCGCGGCATTTGACATTATCGTGTTGGCCGACGTGCTGTGCTATTTCGGCCGGCTCGAGCCCGCCCTCGGCGCGGCGCATGGCGCTCTTCTGCCCGCCGGCTTGCTGTCCTTTTCGGTCGAGGCGCTGGCGCAAGCGCCGGCTGAGGCAGGCTTCGAGCTGGCTACGCACGGCCGTTATTCGCACACCCGGCGGTACCTCGAACATGTCATGATCGATTCGGGCTTCGGGCCGCCCAGTATCGATGAGGTGGTGCTCCGGCATGAACTGGCCGAGCCGGTAAAGGGCTACCTGGTCACCGGCCGCCGCGCCGGCTCGTGAAACAGGCGGGACGCGTTGAGAATGAATGGCTTTTCCTGTAGTTTTACATGGAGTCAAGGGGCGTCAAAACATGGCTCGGTCCAAGGTAGTCGAGTTCGACTACTACCAATTCTTGAACCTACTGCAGCGCGCCACCAATGCCGGCGCGCGCATTGAACGCTCGGACTCGCGATGGCCGGAGTACATCAAGCAGCACAAGATCAACGAGGTGGCGGCGCTCGCCATCGCCCGGCAGAAGTTCGAGGGCGCGATAGCGGTCATCATCGCTGAAGGCCTGTCCTCGGACGGGTTGTATTTTTACGCAAAGAACGACGAAGGTTGCCTGCGGCTGGTGCCGCTCGAGTGACTCCCCGGCCCGCTCTCTGATGCGAGCTCGCCCGCAACAATGGACCGAACGCTATCGTGGCACAGCAGGATAAATTCCCGGTTAACGTAAAGAGCCCGCGGGACGCAGGGGATTTGCTGTTCGAGAAGATGTCCTGTGCCGAACGCTTGAGCGAGCCGTACTTCTTCGACCTCTCGGTGGTCAGCGAGCGGCATGATCTGAACGGTGACAAGTTGCTTGGGCAGCCGGTGACCGTTTCGGTAAAGCTTCCGGGCGGGGGTACGCGCCCCTTCCATGGCTTGGTCACTCGGTTCGTTCGCACCGGCGAGCAAACGGCGGGCACTACCCAATCCTCGCGTCAGCTCTACCGCTATCAGCTGCGGCTGCAGCCGTGGCTTTGGTTCCTGAGCCGCACGGCCGATTGCCGGATTTTCCAGAACAAGAGCGTCAAGGAGATCTTCGAGGCGGTGGTCAAAGGCCATGGGTTCAACGACTACAGGCTCTCGCTCACCGGGGAGTATCAACAGCTCGAGTATTGCGTGCAGTATCGCGAGACGGACTTCAACTTCGTGAGCCGGCTGCTCGAGGCCGCGGGGATTTTTTATTTCTTCGAGCATCACGACGGCCAGCACGTCATGGTGCTGGCCGATGACGCCAGCGTTTTCAAAGCGGAGCCCGGCTACGATAAGGTGAAATTCCAGCAGGCGCAGAGCGGGCGCACGACTGCGGATACGATCCAGAGCTGGTCGGTGGAACAAACGGTGCAACCGGGTAGCTATGCGACCACCGACTTCAACTTCGAAAAGCCGACCGTGTCGCTGCTCAAGTCCGTAAGTCTGGCCAGATCCCATGCTTTTTCGGGGTTCGAAGTGTTCGACTATCCTGCTGACCCGCAGGTGTTGGAGCCGAGCGCCGTCGAGGGTGTGGCAAAGCTGCGCCTGGCGGAGGCGCAAGTGGGATATGAGCGCTACCATGGCACCAGCTCCGATTGCGCTGGATTGCGGACCGGGGCCAAATTCAACCTGACCGACCACCCACAGGCCGCCTTCAATCTGCCGGCCTATGTGATCGTCGGCACCGAGCATGCGATTACGTCGAATCAGTACGCGTCCGGCGACGGCGGCCACAGCATGGCGGTCGCCATCGAAGCCATCGATGCCAAGGCGCGGTTTCGACCGGCTCGGACGACACCGAAGCCGATCATCCAGGGAACGCAAACGGCGATGGTGGTGGGTCCGTCGGGAGAGGAGATCTACACCGATAAGTATGGGCGCGTAAAGGTTCAGTTTCCGTGGGACCGCCAAGGCAAGGAAGATGAGAACAGTTCCTGCTGGATGCGCGTCGCACAGGTCTGGGCAGGCAAGAACTGGGGCGCGATGCACATCCCGCGAATCGGCCAGGAGGTATTGGTCAGTTTCCTCGAGGGCGATCCCGACCGGCCGATCATCACGGGCCGCGTTTACAACGCCGCCTCGATGCCTCCGTACGATCTGCCCGCCAACATGACCCAGAGCGGCATCAAAAGCCGCAGCACCAAACAGGGGTCGACCGACAACTTCAACGAGATCTGGTTCGAGGACAAGAAGGGCAGTGAGCTCTTTCACATGCAGGCCGAAAAGGACTTCACGTCCCTGGTGAAGAACGATGAGACCACCGAGGTCAAGCATGACCGCACCGACAAGGTCGGCCACGACGAGACTTTGACGATCGAAAACGATCAGTCGACGACCATCAAGGGCCAGGAGACACGCAAGGTGTCGAAGGACCGCACGACGAATGTCGACGGCACCGAGAAGCTCACCGTCGGCAAGGACCAAAAGATCAATGTCGGGGCGACGTTCGAGCTCGTGGCGGCGGATAAAATCACGCTGACCACCGGCCAATCGAGCCTCGTCATGCAGAAGGACGGAACGATCGAACTCAAGGGGATGACCATCACGGTCTCGGGCACCCAGAGCGTCACCGTCAAGGGCAACGTGGGCGTCACCCTGCAGGTGAGCTCGACCTCGGTCAAACTCGACCCGGCTCAACTCAAGCTCGCCGCCACGATGATCGGGATCAATGGCAGCGCGCAGACGCAGGTTCAGGGAGCCATCGTCCAGGTGAGCGCCTCGGGCATGGCCCAGATCAGCGGCCCGATGATCATGATCGGTTAGCGGGAAGGCCAAGCGCATGTTGGAAGCATTGGATTCCGGTTCCAGCTTGCTGGCGAAGCCATACGTCGCCTCGATGACCTTGAGCGACGACGCCGTCTCGCATCTCGACAGCGCTGTCAACGTGCGGCGCTACCTCGATCGCTTGCTCGCGGCCGGTCTTGCCGGCGATGTACTCGTCATCATTGCGGGTGCGCTGCCCGCGCAATTGGCCGTCGCCTGGTGCTGCGAATGCGTGCGCGCCGGCACCGAGGGCTCCGGCCCCGCCCAAGAGGCGGAACGAGCCGCGGTCGCACTCGCCGAACAATGTATGCAGGAGCCCACCGACGAGATCCGCCAGCTGTGTCTGGAGTTCGCCGAACGAGCACGGCGGCGGACCCCGGGAGCATGGCTCGCGACGGCGGCGGCGTGGGCCGAAGGGCACTTGAGTCCCCCGGGGGTGCAGACCAAGGTTCCTGCCCCGCCCGAAGCCGTCGCCGCCGCGGTCGTCGCCGCGCTCAAACTCGCCGCGGCCCGCGAGGGCGCCCTGGAAGCGGCCCGCCTCA
>DATMNF010000015.1:0-6555 GCA_035569355.1 Steroidobacteraceae bacterium | reverse complement strand
CGTTTTAGGCGCAAATCTAAGGAATCAGGTCACCCATGTCGGAACAACCCCCCGCGGCAGAGGCTGCCCCCACGCCGGTCGAGACAGTCATAATCGGCGCCGGTCCGGTGGGACTCTTTCAGATCTTCGAACTCGGCCTTCTCGGAATCAGCGCGCACATCATCGATTCGCTGCCGCAGGCCGGCGGTCAATGCACTGAGCTCTACCCGGACAAACCTATCTATGACATTCCCGCTTTGCCGATATGCGGGGCTCAGGAATTGATCGACCGGCTCTTGGAGCAGGCGAAGCCGTTCCACGCCACCTTTCATCTCGGACAGGAAGTCACAGAAGTGCGGGTGGAGAAGAGTGGCAAGTTTTACGTCGCCACTTCGGCCGGGACTCGCCTTCTGGCCGGCGCCGTCGTGATTGCGGCAGGCGTCGGTTCCTTTCAACCCCGGCGCCTGGCGCTCGCCGGCGTCGAAGAGTTCGAGGGCCGCAGCGTTCATTACCGCGTCAAGGCGGCCGTGGATTTCCACGGACACGATCTCGTGATCTGCGGCGGCGGGGATTCGGCGCTGGACTGGACGGTGGCGCTGTGCGAAAAGGCGCGCTCCCTGACGTTGCTGCACCGTCGCGCGGAATTTCGCGCGGCGCCCGCCACCGTCGCCCGCATGCGCGATCTGGTGAAGGCAGGCAAGATGCAGGTATTGGAGGGCGCCGCGACCGGCTTGCGCCGGGACAACGGGGAACTCGTGGGACTCGACGTGCGCGAAGCGGGCGGGCGGGAACTGCAGTTGTCCGCCGATCAGATTCTCGTGTTCTACGGGCTACATCCGAAGCTCGGCCCCATCGCCGACTGGGGCATGGAGCTGGAGAAACGGGCGCTCAAGGTGGATACCGAGAGATTTCAGACCAGCGTGCCGGGGATTTTCGCAGTCGGCGACATCAACACCTATCCCGGCAAGAAAAAGCTCATCTTGAGCGGCTTTCATGAGGCCGCGCTCACGGCGTTCGCCATCCAACATCACTTGTTTCCCGAAAAGCGCCAGTTCTTGCAGTACACCACCACGAGTCCGATCATGCAGAAACGCCTCGGCGTTTCGGCAACCGATTCAGTTTCCGATTCAGGCGGAATATGAATCAGTTGCTCGACGATTTGATCAAGGTGATGACGCTCGAGCGGCTCGAGTTGAACATGTTTCGCGGCGAGAGCCGCGACATCGGCAGTCCGCAAGTATTCGGGGGCCAGGTGCTGGGTCAGGCGCTGGTGGCGGCGACGGCAACCGCGGAGGAGCGCACGGTGCACTCGCTGCATGCGTATTTTCTGCGTCGAGGGGATTTCAATTCACCCATCGTTTACGAAGTCGACCGGGCGTTGGACGGCAAGCATTTCTCTTCCCGGCGGGTCGTCGCCATTCAGCACGGCCGGCAAATCTTCAATATGTCGGCCTCCTTTCAACTGGCCGAAACCGGTCTCGATCATCAGAGCGCGATTCCGGACGTGCCGGCGCCTGACTCGTTGCCCGACATGCAACACTACTATCGCGGCGTGGCGGACCGGTTGCCCCCGCTCGCGCGCCGCATGCTGGAGCAAAAGCGTCCCTTCGAGTTTCGCCCGGTGCTGCCGCCCGACCCTCTGCGCCGGGAAAAGTCCGAGCCCGTCAAGTACATCTGGTTTCGTGCCGTGGACAGGTTGCCCGACGACGAGGCGCTGCATCGCTGCTTCCTCGCCTACGTGTCGGACTTTCACTTGCTCGATACCGCCCTCAAGCCGCACGGCGTGTCGATGATCTCGACCAAGCTGACGATTGCCAGCATCGATCATGCGATGTGGTTTCATCGGCCCGTCCGTGTGGATGATTGGCTCCTGTATGCCATCGACAGCCCCAGCGCCTCGGGCGCTCGCGGTTTCACGCGCGGCAGCGTCTTTGCCCGCGACGGCCGCTTGGTTGCGAGCGCAGCGCAGGAAGGTTTGATTCGGGTCGTGACCTGACGTACGTACGGAGGTGTCCGTTGATCAAGGCATTCGTCATCATCCTCCTCGTAGTCGCCGCGCTGGTCGGCGGACTATTGACCCTGCGCAGCAGCGGCCGTGCGGGAATGCCGGACGACGCGGTGCTGCGGCGGGCGGCACGGCGCGCCCGCGAGCAGGCCGCGGCGGAGGACAACGACGACACGCAAGCGCCGAAGTAGCCGCGCCCAATCAAGGGGCGTAATCGACCCGCGACGCCTCCCAGACCTCGCGCGGCAGGACGAAGAGGTGACAGTCCCACCAGCGATTTTTGGCGCGGCGGTGCTTGCAGAACACGGCTTCCCAGCGCATGCCGATTTTCTCGAGCACGCGAATCGAGGCGCCGTTGTTGACGTCGACCGTCGAGATCACCCGCTCGGCGCGCAAATCGAAGAATGCGGCGTCGACGAGGGCCAACGCGATTTCCGTCGCGAATCCCCGGCCCCACGCATCGATCGCCAGCATGTAGCCCAGGTCGACGACGTTGCGCTCGACCAAAGACAAGTCGCACGCTCCGATCACGCGCCCCGAGGCGCTCTCCTCGACGGCAAGTTCGAATCGAGTCCGCGGCCGCTCGCGCTGCGAGGACAGCAGGCCCTCGAGATAGTCGGCGGTATTTTCCTCGTCGCGGGGGCCAAAAAAGAGATAGCGGGTGACTCGCGGATCGGACGAGTAGGCGTACACCGCGTGGAAGTCGGAATCGACGAAGTCGCGCAGGTTGAGGCGCGCAGTGCGAATCGGCAGGGTCAACGTACGCACAGCACCTTGCCCGGATTCATGATTCCGTTCGGATCGAGCGCCCGCTTCAGGTCATGCATGAGGGCAAGCTCCACCGGGTCGGCGCGCCGGGCAAATTCCGCAGCCTTCAGCCGCCCGATGCCATGCTCGGCGCTGATGCTGCCGCCCAGACTCTCCACCAGATCGAAGATTGCGAGCTCGAGCGCGGGACCTCGAGCCATGAAGCTCCCGATATCGGCGCCAATTTTTTGGCTCACGTTGAAATGCAGGTTGCCGTCGCCCACGTGGCCGTAGGGGACGACGTCCCCCTCCGGCGCCAGGCGCCGCACCAGTGCAGATCCTTCCTCGATGAGCGACGGGATCGCCGAAACCGGAACGGAGACATCGTGCTTGAGGCTGGCTCCGTGGCGGCGCTGCGCTTCCGGGACCGATTCGCGCAATTTCCACATGGCCTGAGCTTGTCCGATCGAGGTCGCGAGCATCGCGTCTCCGATCGTGCCGCCGGCGGCGGCATCCTCCAGCGCGGCGGTCAACGAGGTGATCAAATCCTGCCGCGGATTCGGCGAGGAGAGTTCGATGAGCAAATACCAGGGCGTATTCTGGGCCAAGGGATCGGATACCCCCGGCACGTGCTTGACGGTGAGTTCTACGGCCATGCGCGGCATCAATTCGAACGAGGTAACCTGGTCGCCGGCCGCAGTGCGCAGGCTCGCCAGCAGATCCAAGGCATGTTGTGGCGAGTCGATACCGACGAGCGCGGTGGCGGTATCGGCCGGTTGCGGGAAGAGCTTCAAGCACGCCGCGGTAATGACGCCGAGCGTGCCTTCGGCGCCTATGAACAGGGATTTGACGTCGTATCCGGTATTGTCCTTGCGCAGGCTTTTGAGGCTCGCGAGTACCCGCCCGTCGGCGAGCACCACCTCGAGCCCTAGTACCAAATCGCGCATCATGCCGTAGCGCACGACCGCCGTACCCCCCGCATTGGTCGACAGATTTCCGCCGATCTGGGCGGTGCCCTCGGAGCCCAAACTCAACGGGAAGAGCCGGCCGGCCTCGCGGGCGGCCGCCTGCGCCTCGGCCAGGGTACAACCCGCCTCGATGATCATCGAATAGTTGGCGGCGTCGATCTGCCGCACGCGGTTCAGCCGACGCACAGAGAGGACTATTTGGGAGCCCGCTTCATCCGGGGTGGCGCCGCCGCAGTAGCTGGTATTGCCGCCATGAGGGACCACTGCCACCGACTCACGATTGCAAATCCGCAAAACTTTCGCGACCGCCTCGACGTCGCGCGGCAACAACACGAGTGGGGTCGCGCCACGGTAAAGGCGGCGAAAATCAGTCACGAAGGGCGCTATCGCATCCGCCCCCTCGAGCCAGCCCCCGGTGCCGACCGCGGCCTTGAGTTCGCCTAAGGTATTCGGGTCAGGCGGGCGCGGCATGAAATCAGAGGCGCTTGCCGTTGCCTTCCCGCACCGCTGCCGGTACCGGTTTCAGGTCCCAAATCAAGCCGCAGAAAGACAGCAGTTTCAGCATGTAGAAGGTGATGTCGAATTCCCACCAATAGAAGCCCTGGCGCACCGAGGCGGGATAGTGATGGTGGTTATTGTGCCAACCCTCACCCAGGGTGATGATTGCCAGCCATACGTTATTGCGGCTCGCATCGCCGGTCTTGTAGCGCTGGCGCCCGAAAACGTGCGACAAGGAATTGATGGTGTAGGTGCCGTGATAGACCGCCACGGTGGAGACGAAGAATCCCCACACCAGCATCTGCCACCCATTGGTCCCCAAACCGGGCGCCAAGTGCTTGAGCAGCACACCCAGCAAGAAGACGCCGACGCCGAGGATCGTCGGCACCGCGATGTCGAAACGATCCAGGAAGCGCAGTTCGGGGTACTTGAGCAGGTCCTTTACCCGCGAAAAGTCCGCAGCAAAATGCTTGTGCGACATGAACCAACCCATGTGGCTCCAAAAAAAGCCATGCTGCACGGGTGAATGCACGTCATCCGGCTTGTCGGAATGGACGTGATGGTGGCGATGATGTGCCGCCCACCAAATCGGTCCGCGTTGCACCGCCGAGGCGCCGAGCAAGCCGAATATGAACTGCCCGACGCGCGAAGTCTTGAAACTGCGGTGAGAAAAATAGCGGTGATAGAAGCCGGTGATGGCAAACATGCGCACCACATAGAGCACCAGCGTGACCGACAATGCCGCCCAGCTGAAACCGACCCAGATCACGGCGAGACAGGCGGCATGCAGCAAGAGGAAGGGCGTGACGCGCGCCCAATCGACATGCTTGCCCGAATCGCGATGCTCGGCTGTCTCACGGCGCCGAGTCTCGAAGTCGCTGTTGCCGAACCAACGCGACAGTTCCTGCCCCACCCGCAGGGCGGTCGGCGGCTCGACGACGATTTCATTCTCTGGGGTCATACGATTCCTGGATGTTTGTAACTATACGCGCCGTTGGCGCCGGCGGATGCTCAGGGCGCGGATGATTGCAGCGCCGCGATGCGTTCATCGATGGGCGGATGGGTCATGAACAGCCGCGTGAGGCCGCCCGCGCCCCCGGAGTTGATTCCAAAGGCCTGCATTTGCGCTGGCATCGGCTCTCCGTGACTCTGCTTCAACACTTCGAGTGCCTCGATCATACTGCGCGTGCCGGCGAGGTTCGCGCCGCCGCGATCGGCGCGAAACTCGCGCCGCCGTGAATACCAACAGACGATCATGCTCGCGAATATTCCGAGCACGATTTGCGCCACCATCGTAGTGAGGAAAAATCCGATTCCGGATTCTTCCCTGTCGCTCCTGAACAGCGCCCGATCGACCACGCTTCCGATGATCCGGGCCAGGAATATCACGAACGTATTTAACACACCTTGCAATAAAGCAAGGGTAACCATATCACCGTTCGATACATGGCTTATTTCGTGACCCAATACCGCTTCGATCTGGGGGCGCGACATGCTGCTCAAAAGACCGCTGCTCACGGCCACCAGCGCCGCATCGCGCCGGGCGCCCGTGGCGAACGCATTCATCTCCGCGGCATCGAATATGCCGACTTCGGGCATGCCGATGCGAACCTGATCAGCCAAACGCTTGACCGTGGCGAGGAGCCATCTCTCCGCATCCGACTGTGGCGCCGTGATCACGCGTACTCCCATCACTCGCTTCGCGGTCCATTTCGACAGCGCAAGGGAGATTAGCGAGCCGCCGAAACCGCAAACGGCCGCGAAAACCAACAGGTTGCCCAGGCCGCCGCCCGTCAAACGGACGCCGAAAACCTGCTCGATGATGAAAATCACCACCGCGAGCAGGGCCAGCACGGCCAAGTTCGTGACCAGGAACAGGAAAATGCGCTTCATGAGCCTTTATTTGGGGAAAATAAACCGCAATATGATAACGGCTCAACTATGGTCGGGATGTTCCCATTCGATTTCAAGGATGGCGTTGGGGGTTTCATCTCAAGCCGGGCGCGTTTGATCTAAGTCATTGTAACATCTAGGAATAGTTTCAAAGGTTGGCATGCAATACAAGGATTACTACGAAGTTCTCGGGGTGGCGCGCGGCGCCGACGCCGACGAGGTGAAGCGCGCCTATCGCAAGCTTGCGCGCAAGTACCATCCCGACGTAAGCAAGGAACGAAACGCCGAGAGCAAATTCAAGGACGTTCAGGAGGCCTACGAGGTGCTGCGCGACCCGGAAAAGCGCGCGGCCTACGATCAGTTGGGGCGAGACTACCGGCCGGGCCAGCAGTTCCGGCCGCCCCCCGACTGGGCGCAACGCTTCGGGCACTCCGGGAGCCAGCGGTTTTCCGATCTCAATGGCTT
>DATMNF010000014.1:0-38792 GCA_035569355.1 Steroidobacteraceae bacterium | reverse complement strand
AGAATGCGGTTACGGACGCCGTCAAAATTCTCGTTGACCAGCTTGGCGAGGGGCACTTCGATCACGGTGATGTCGCCGCGCTGCAAGAGCGAGCTGCGCGGCCAGGTCGAGTCGTAAATCAGATACCCGCCCGAGTTCAGTTCACGGACATCCCGCGAATAAGTTTCGGCATTCATGGCCACCATGATGTCGACTTGGCTGGCGCGCGCCGCATAGCCGTCGCGCGTCACTCGGATTTCGTACCAGGTGGGCAGGCCTTGGATATTCGAAGGAAAATAATTCTTGCCGGTCACCGGCACACCCATGCGAAAAATCGCTTTCATGACCAGTGAATTGGCGCTCGCCGAGCCGGTGCCGTTGACGTTGGCGAACTTCATCACGAAGTCATTCACGCGATTGATGTTGGCAGTCAGGCCGGGCATGCTGAGACCCTCTCGTCGATCGCTTGCGGAATGCGGATGGTCGACTTTTGCATGTCCCAGGCAGCAGTGGGACAACGCTCCGCGCACAACCCGCAGTGCACGCAGACATCCTCGTCCTTGACCATCACACGCCCCGTCTGCGGCAGCGGCGCGGACACATAGAGCGCCTGCGAGCGATTGACGGCCGGGGCCGTCAGGCGGGTCCGCAGCTCAGTCTCCGCGCCGTTCTGCGTAATGGTGAGGCAGTCGACCGGACAGATATCGATGCATGCATCGCACTCGATGCAAAGCTTCGCGCTGAACACCGTCTGTACGTCGCAATTCAAGCAGCGCTGAACCTCGAGCGCCGCCTCCTCGGCGGTAAATCCGAGCTCCACTTCGATGTTGATCTTCTTGAATCGCTCGGCGAGCCCGACATGCGGCACGAGGCGGCGCGCCACACCGTTGTATTCGTTCTTGTACGCCCATTCGTGCATGCCCATCTTGCGGCTGGACAACGTCACGCCGCGCGGCATCCGCTCCTCGACCGCTTCGTCATGGCAAAATTTGTGAATCGAAATGGCGGCCTGATGGCCGTGCTCGACCGACCAGATGATGTTCTTCGGGCCGAATGCCGCATCGCCCCCGAAAAACACTTGCGGCAGCGTGGATTGAAAGGTGACCTTGTCCACCTTGGGGACGCTCCATTTATCGAATTCGATCCCGATGTCCTTTTCGATCCAAGGAAAGGCGTTTTCTTGACCGATTGCGAGAATGACGTCGTCGCACGGGAAAAAGACATCCCCCAGCGAGCGCGTCGCCTTGATGTCGCCATTCTCGATGTCGTACTCGAGTTTCTCGAACATCATGCCCTTTAGAATGTTTCCTTCCGTAACGAAGAACTTGGGAGCATGATTGACGACGATCGCAACATTTTCGCCTTCCGCATCCTCGAGTTCCCAGTCCGACGCCTTGAAGAACTCGCGCGGCTTGCGCGCCATGACCTTCACGTCCTTGGCGCCCAAGCGCAACGAGCTGCGGCAGCAGTCCATCGCGGTGTTGCCGACGCCGATGATCAAGACTCGCGCGCCGATGCGCGTGACGTGGCCGAACGCAACCGACTCGAGCCAGGTGATGCCGATATGGACCCGCTCCGTATCCCGGCGCCCCGGCAGCTCGAGTTCCTTGCCTTTGGGTGCCCCCGAACCGACGAAGACGGCGTCGAAATCGTCCGATTCGATCAGCCGCCGCAAGCTCGTGACCGGAGAATTGAGGCGCAGATCCGCCCCCATGTTCACGATGTAGCCAATCTCCTCGTCCAGGACATTGGCGGGCAGGCGGAACGCCGGAATATTGGTCCTCATCAAGCCGCCCGGCACCGCATATTGTTCGAAAATCGTCACCTCGTAGCCCATCGGCAAGAGGTCGTTGGCGACGGTCAGCGAGGCCGGCCCGGCGCCGATGCATGCAATGCGCTTGCCGTTTTTCTCGCGCGGCGCCTTGGGCAGAAGCGCGGTCACATCGTCGCGATGGTCCGAGGCCACGCGCTTCAGCCTGCAAATGGCAACCGGCTTCTCTTCGATTCGGCCCCGTCGGCACGCCGGTTCGCAGGGCCGATCGCAGACGCGGCCCAAGATGCCCGGGAAGACATTGGACTCCCGATTCACCATGTATGCGGCCGTGAACTCGCCCTGGGCGATGAGCCGAATGTATTGGGGAACATCGGTGTGGGCCGGACAGGCCCACTGACAATCTACCACCCGATGGAAATAATCGGACCTCGAAGTATCGGTCGGCTCCATGATTCCTCGTGTTTATGCCCCCACAGCCATACGAAGTATAGCGGTCCGCACGGCTTTGTGACGGTACCGGGACACAATGTAGTGCCAAATCCGGGGGGCGGCTCCCGCCCGACCTGAACGGCTCGGCGCCGGGTAATATTGTGGGCATCGCCGTTATGTTGGGCCTCGTTCCATGAACCTCCTTCAAGGGCAAGACGCCACGTGTCCCCATTGTTGGGAAGCCATCAATCTGACCCTCGACCTTTCGGTACCCGAGCAGTCCTATGTCGAAGATTGCCCGGTCTGCTGCAAGCCGATGCTGGTGTCCTACACGGCTGCGGACGGTGAAGTCGCGGAATTCAGCGTCGAGTCCGCCGAGTGAAGCCGCCCGGCGGGGCAGCACCGTCCCGCGGCACCGCACCATCTGGTCGTGGCGCTGGCATCCCGCGGCGCGGCGGCTTCAGGATGCTGCGAATCCTCATACTGCTATTGGTGCTGCTCGGTGTTGCTTTGAGGACTTGGCAGGACCGATATCTCAGCACGCGTTGGCATGAACCCCTGTACGTTGCGATCTATCCCATTGCGGCGGACGACAGCCCCGTCACACGGGAGTATCTCGCGGCGTTGGATGCCGAGCGCTTCAAGTCCATCGATCGGTTCTTCTCCCAAGAGGCCGCGCGTTATCATCTGCAGACCAACGAGCCGGTGAGAACTCGTCTCAGGCCCGAACTCAAGGATCACCCGCCGGAACGCGACGCGCACGCCGGACTCTTGGAGACGGCGCTTTGGAGTCTGCGCCTGCGATATTGGGCCTGGACCGTGAGCGGACACGCCGGCGAACCCGAGGACATTCGGATTTTCGTTCTCTATCACGACCCCGCGCTCAGTCCCACCGTGCCGCATTCCTTGGGCCTCACCAAGGGATTGATCGGCGTGGTTTACGCGTTTGCCGAGCCCGAGATGGACGGGGAGAACAGCGTCGTCATAGCGCATGAACTGCTGCACACGGTAGGCGCCAGCGACAAGTACGACATCGTCAATGACGCACCGCGTTTCCCTGACGGCTACGGCGATCCTGCGCAGCAGCCCCTTTATCCACAACTGAGCGCAGAACTGATGGCGGGGCGGCGCATGCTCGCGCCGGATAAGTGGCAGCAGGCCTCAAGTCTCGACGAGGTGGTCATTGGCCTCGCGACGGCGCTGGAAATACGTTGGCCGCAGCATGCCCTCTGACACCGCCCCGTTGGACGGCGCCGCGCCTCTGCTCGAGTGCCGCAACATCGATGTATGCGTCGGACGGCGAAACTTGGTGCGGGGGCTCGATCTCAAGGTGGGCAGTGGTTCGATGCTGGCGATTCTCGGACCGAACGGCTGCGGCAAAAGCCTTTCCCTGCACACCTTTGCCGGTTTGCGCTCTCCAAGGGCGGGAGAGCTGCGGGTTTCGGGACGGCCGCTGGCTCACTGGCCGCGTCGCGCGCTCGCACGCGTCATGGCGCTCCTGCCGCAAAATGTCGAAGATCCCTTCCCGGCGAGCGTCATTGAAACGGTGCTGCTCGGCCGTCATCCGCATATCGCCCGCTGGCAATGGGAGTCGGCCCGTGACCTCGCCATCGCGTCGGACGCGCTGGCGGCGGTGGGGCTCGCGGATTACGAGGAACGCGATGTGCTTACCCTGTCCGGCGGCGAGCGGCGGCGCGCCGCGCTGGCTGCCGTCCTCGCTCAGACGCCGCGCATTTTTCTATTGGACGAGCCGACCAACCAACTCGATCCGAACCACCAACTCGAGGCGATGCAGCTGCTTCGCGAGCGCGCCGACGCCGGCGCCGCCGTCATCGTCACGCTGCATGATCCGAATCTTGCCGCACGATTCGCCGACGCCGCCCTGCTGATCGGCAAAGACGGCGATTGGCAGTGCGGTCTTGCCGCCGATATTCTCACCGCGCAACATCTGTCGACCTTGTATGACACGCGGTTCGAGGCCGCGCAGATCAGCGGCCGGCGGGTGTTCTTCCAAGCCTGATCAGCCGAGCGCCGCGAGTATCGGGGCGTGCATGTGCCCGTTGGTTGCGAGCACCGAAGTCGACTCGAGCGTGATCGGCGCCCCGCTCAGCTCCGTGAAGCGGCCTCCCGCCTCATTGACGATCGCCACGCACGCGGCAATATCGAGAATATTGACATCGGTCTCGATCACCGCGTCGATCTTGCCGCTCGCCAACAAATGGTAGTGCAGGAAGTCCCCATAACCGCGAATCCGGCTGACTTGCGCTATGAGCGCGCCGTACCGCGCCCACTGGCTTCCCGTGGCGAGAGTTTTCATGTTGCCCGAAGAGAGAGCGGCCGACTCGATGGTCGCGACTTGGCTGACGGTCACCGCCTTGCCGTTCAAATACGCACCGCACCCACGCTCGGCAAAGCTCAGCTCGCCATACACCGGGGCACTCGACACGCCGAGCACGATTTCGCCGCGGCGCATCAGGGCGATTTGGGTGGAAAACATGGGGTATTCGCGCACGAATGCCTTGGTGCCGTCGATGGGATCGACCAGCCAAACGCTCTCGGCGTTCGCATCGCGCGAGCCGGTCTCCTCGCCGAAAAATCCATGGGAAGGGAACCGCGCCTCCAGAATCTCGCGAATCGCGATTTCGCAGCGCACGTCCGCCTCGGTCACCGGCGACTTGTCCGCCTTGATGCGCACCTCGATGTTGTGCTGGAACAATGCGCGTGCGATGTCGGCGGCTCGATCCGCCGCATCCAGGGCCGCCTTGAGTTCTGGTGAATGAGTCACTGGGAGCCTGTCTTAAGTCCACCGCCTACCTTAGCAAACCGTTCGAACCTCGTGCTACCGTCATATCCGGGTTAAGGAGATACGTTCCATGGGCAACCGTCTCAGCAAAATCTACACGCGCACCGGCGACGACGGCAGTACCGGCCTCGGAGACGGTTCTCGGGTACCCAAGGATAACCTGCGCGTCGAAGCATACGGCACCGTGGATGAGGCCAACAGCGCGATCGGCGTAGTGCTCAGCGCAGCCGCCCTGCCGCAGACGGTCGCACGATGTCTCACCGAGGTGCAGCACGACCTCTTCGATCTGGGGGGCGAATTGTGCATCCCCGGGCACCGCATGATCGACGCGGCGCACGTCGAGCGGCTCGAGACGGAACTGGACGGCTTCAACGAGGCATTGCCGCCCCTCAAGGAGTTCATTCTGCCCGGCGGCGGCCCGGCAGCAGCCGCCTGTCACGTCGCCCGCGCCGTGTGCCGACGCGCCGAGCGCCGCTGTTGGTCGCTGGCACACAGCGAAGCGGTTTCCCCTGACGTCCTGAAATACCTGAATCGCCTGTCCGACCTCCTGTTCGTGCTGGCGCGGATCCTTGCCCGCCACGAACAAGGCACCGAGGTGGTCTGGCGGCGAAGCAGGAAATAGAAAGGTCGCGGCTTCCCGCAGAAGTCTCGGCGCTCTACACTGGTGCTCAAATGTCATCAAACACGCACTCCGCAAAACACGAGGAGCCCGGACAAAAGGATGGACGCGAGCTGGAGTGGCAGTTGGTCTCCAGGGATCTTGGCTCGGTTCGCCGCTGGCTGGGCGACCATGGCACGATCGATGGGCTCGTCCTCGAACCGCGGTCCACTTTGCAGATCTCCGATACGTACCTGGACACAGATGACTGGCGAATCCATCGTGCGGGCTTTGCCCTGCGCATCCGCTCGGAGTCCGGGAAATCGGAGGCGACGCTCAAGTCGCTTCATTCCGCCAGCGCCAAGGTCGCGGACCGCCGGGAGCTGAGCGAAGCTTTGGAGAATTCCGCGAGCGAATCGATTCGGCAATCGATAGGACCGGTCGGAGCGCGCGTACGCGCCGTGAGCGGCGCCCACGCTTTGCTGCCATTGTTCGAGGTGCGCACGTCGAGGCAGAGATTCGCGATCCGCAGGAAGGACGAGTCGCAGGCCTTGGGCGAGATCGCGCTGGACGATACCGTCATCTCCCGTCCCCATGGCGAGCCCCGCACGAGCATGCAGCGCGTCGAGGTGGAAGCCCTCACCGGTGCGCACGAGCCGCTCCAGTCGCTGGTCAAGACGCTGCGAAACGATTGCGCACTCGAGGCGGCGGCCGACACGAAGTACTCGCAGGGTCTCAAGTCAGTTGGCCTGGCGCCGGCGCCGGCGCCGGAATTCGTACCGACGGCGGTACATGCATCAATGCCCATTGGCGACGTTGCCCTGGCGAACCTTCGCCGCTACCTGTCTGCTTGGTATCTTCACGAGCCCGGTGCCCGCCTGGGTGACAATCCGGAAGATTTGCACGCCCTGCGGGTGGCCGGCCGCAGATTGGATGCCATCCTGCGCCAGTTCCGGCCGTATCTGCCTGCCCCGTTTGTGCGGATTCGGCCGACGATCAAGAAGATTTTGCGCGCTCTCGGCGATACGCGCGACTTGGACGTCGCCTTGAGCGAGCTGGAGAGTTTCAGCTGCAAGTTGCCGGAATCCGATCGGGCAGGCCTCGCACCCTTGAAACAGCATTTGACATCGGAGCGCGCCCGGGCTCGCGCGCGCATGCTGAGCGTGCTCGACTCGGCCTGGGTGCACAGGGACCTCAAGAGGCTGACGTCGGCGCTGGCTGCGCCGCCCGCGACGTCGCAGCAGGCTTCGCGGGAACTCGCGCGGAGCATCGCACCGAAATTGATCCGTCGGCGGTATCGGAAGGTTCGCAGGGGCGCGGATCTTCTGACGCTCGATTCCCCGACGGAGGCTTATCACGAAGTCCGCGGCCGCGTGAAAAGGTTGCGCTACGCGCTCGAAGCGGTGGCAGTCATCTACGGGAAACCTGCAGATGAGATGCTTCGTGCGTTGCGCCGCTGGCAGGACAAGCTGGGAGTGCAACAGGATGCTGCCGTCGCGAGCGGTCGCCTGCAGGCTCTCGCCGGCGCGCCGCCAAAGGGTATTCCACCCGGGACGTTGTTCTTGATGGGGCGGTTTGCGGGACATTATGTGAGCACCGCTTCGCGGGCGCGCAAGCTGTATGCAAAGGCCTATCGAAGAGTCCGAGGAAGATGGAAGAGACTGCGGATGATGTTGGAGGCCGTGGACGACGCACCGAAGCTTCCCTCCGGTCCATGAGCCGATGGAATTGTTGATCGTCCGACATGCGATCGCATTTGCGCGCGATCGCCATCGCTGGCGAGACGATGGAGCGAGACCACTGTCGCCTGCCGGAGTAAGGCGGGCGCGAAAGGCCGCCGCCGGGCTCAGAGAGTTCAGCAAGGCACCCGACCGCGTTCTGACGAGTCCCCTGGTTCGCGCCAGGCAGACTGCGGAGATTCTGACGGAAGTTGCAGGGTGGCCGCAGGCGGTGGAAGCCTCCGAGCTCGCGCCGCAGGCATCTGCACTGGCGGTGTTGACTCTGCTCGGCAAGGACAGCGTCAGGCGGGTTGCCCTCGTCGGTCATCAACCGAATCTCGGGCTTCTGCTGACTGCCTGCCTGGTGGGGGATGGCGCGGCCCTGCCCATCGACATGAAGAAAAATGCGGTCGCCGCCCTGTCGTTCGAGGGCTCGCCACGCGCAGGATGCGCAGCCCTCAGGTGGCTTGCAACGCCGCGCATGCTCCGCGGGTTTCGACACGCAAGATGATCCGCACCGCAGCAATGGACACGGGTGTGGGACTGGGAGCCTGAATGGCAAAAAAAACTGAGGCCGTCGATAACCTCCTCGACGCGCTGGTCTGGATGCGGCGCAAAACAAAACGGAATGAGGCGGTCGACGACCTTATCGATGCGCTCATGAAGATGCGACGCAAGACGAAAAAGAAACTGGCTAAACGAAAGCGCAGCAAGAAGCGACCTAAAGCCCGGCGCTGAACGCGGAGCGTCGAATGCCGGGCTTCGATTGGTCAAGAATTCGTCAGTTCAACATAAGCGGCTGAATGAGATGAGCGTTTTAGTCTCAGAGGCTCGTTATTCACAGGGTTATCCCCTGGGATTGGGGATGGACACACAGCAACTGGGAATACTTGAGACAGGCTCCTAAGCAACACTCGCCGCCTTCAGCGGGTTGCCATGCAGCCAGTCCGCATGCCATTTCGCCAAATCGGCGATTGCCAATGGGCGGCAGAACAGGAAGCCTTGAACCTGATTTGCGTCCCGGGTCTTGAGGTATTGCCACTGCGCTTCGGTTTCCACGCCTTCCGCCACGGTCGCCAGCCCTAAACTCTTCGACATGGCGATGATGGCGTCGACCAGTGGCGCATTGCCGCCGTTCTTCGAAGCGATGTCGCGTACGAATACCCGGTCGATCTTGAGAGTGTCGATGGGAAAGTGCCGCAAGTAGGACAGTGAGCTGTAGCCCGTGCCGAAATCGTCCAGTGCCGTGGCCACACCGAGCTGCTTCAGCGACTTCACCGCCTTGTTTACTGCGGCCGAATATTCGATCAAGGCGCCTTCGGTGAACTCCAGTTCGATCATGCGGGATTCGATCCCGGCGGCGTCGATGGCTCGCGAGACGCGCGACACCAAGCTGCCGTCGCGAAATTGCACACCCGATACGTTCACCGCAACTTGCCAACTCGGGGCCGCGGCATCGCGCCAGCGGCGGACCTGCGCGCATGCCTCGCGCAGGACCCAATCGCCGATTTCGACGATCAATCCGGTCTGCTCGGCGATGGGAATGAACTCGTCCGGCGCGACGAACCCGCGCTGCGGGTGCCGCCATCGCAGCAACGCTTCGACCGCTTCGACCCGCAAATCCCTGAGCGCCAGCCGAGGCTGGTAATTCAAGGTAAATTCGCCCCGCTCCAGCGCCTTGCGTAAATCGGCCTCCATCGAGAGGTGCTTCGCCGCGCGGGTACTGATCGATTTATTGAAGAACTCGAGCCCCCCGTGTACCGTTTTCTTGCCATGGTGCATCGCGGCGTCGGCGTTCTTGACGAGTGCCTCCGGGGTCGCCGCGTCGCTCGGGAACAAGCTGATGCCCATGGTGGCCGACAGGGGAATTTCCTGTTGTGCGAACACGAACGGCCGAGCCAATGCCAGCTGCACGCGCTGGGCCACGGCCTGCGCCGCCTCGGGCGTCGACACTCCGGGCAATGCCAACGCGAATTCGTCGCCGCCCGTGCGCGCCACCCAGTCGTTGATGTCCTTCCTTTCGATGCCCTCATCCGGGTGACTCGAATGCTGCGAGTCGCGCAAGCAATTCTGCAGGCGATGCGCAATTTCTTTCAACAGCGCGTCGCCCACCGCCTGGCCCTGCGTGTCGTTGATGCGCGAGAAATTGTCCACGTCGAGCATCAATACCGCGAGACCCCGCTGACGCGGCATCGCCCACTCGACCTGCTGCTCCAATATCTGCAACAGACGTTGACGATTGGGCAGGGCGGTGAGCGGGTCGTAGTACGCGAGATAGCGCACACGCGCCTCGCTTTCGCGCAGCTGGTCCTGCGTCTGTTTGGCCCGCACCAAGAACTTGACGCGTTGCGCGAGCAGCATTGGATTGATCCCTTTGGACGAGAAGTCCGTTGCCCCTGCGTTGTAGGCACGGTTGACCGACTCCATGTCGTCGAGGCTCGTCTGCATCAATATCGGCACATGACGGCAGTTCGGCAATGCGCGCAGCGCGCTGCACACATCGAAGCCGCTCATGCCCGGCATGACCACATCGAGCACCACGCAGTCGACGGCATGCTCGCGAAATCGACTGAGCGCCGTCATACCGTCGGCCGCCGCGACGACGCAAAAGCCGGCCATTTCCAATGCGGTCCCCACCAGCAACCTCGCGCCCGGATCGTCGTCGACGACCAGCACCGTTGCCGGGATGTTGGCTTTATGTTCGGATGGGTTCATCGTTTCCTCTGAAAGACACGCGGCAATTACGCGGCGTTGGTTGAGCGCTCGCGCATCAGCTCGGCGCAAAAATCTTGATACTCGCTACGGATCCTCGCCACGATCGGAGCGGCCTGGGTAATTCCTCCCCCACGCACCAAGGTCTCGCATTCCTTGGCGATGAGCGCCAGGCGGGCACCCCCGAGGTTTGCCGTGCTGGATTTGAGGGTATGCACCGCTTGCCAGAGGGCATCGGGCTGCATGTTCGCGGCCGCGCTCTCGATCGTTGCGATCAGAGCCGGCGAATGTTGCAAGTACAAATCGATCATGGAGTTCAAGAGTGCAGGCTTCGCGAGCGCCTCGATGTTTCGCAGTACGCCGGGATCGATCAGCGGCACCCGGGCCAGGTCGCGCCGCTCCGCTTCAGGCAGCGCGCGCAGCGCGAGCCAGCGCCTGAGCAGCGTCGCCAACTCTTGCTGGGTGAACGGTTTGCTGAGGAAATCATCCATTCCGGCGATGAGGCAGCGCTCCCGCTCCCCTTCCATCGCATTCGCCGTCAACGCGATGATGGGCACCCGGGTGAGCCCAGAGTGCTGCTCGAGCCGTCTTATTTCGCCGGTCGCCGTCAGCCCGTCCATCACGGGCATTTGGCAATCCATCAGCACGGCATCGTATACCGCGCTGTTCAATGCCTCGACGGCCAAACGCCCGTTCTCCACGGTATCGGTCGTGCATCCCAGACTCTCGAGCATGCCCACGGCGACCTCGCGATTGACGGGGTTGTCTTCGACCAGGAGGATTCGGGGTCCGGCCGTGCGCGCGGCGGGCGCCCAGGCGGCGGCCGCTGAGGCAACGGGCGCCGAGGCGGCCGGCGCTGAATCGGCCGGCGACGATCCGGGCGGCGGCGCCTCCGTCGCAGCTTCCGGCCGCACGGAGATCACGCGGCTGATGCATCCGAAAAGCTGCGCGCGGCGCAGCGGCTTGGTGAGCACCGCGGCGAACAATGGCGAAGGTCCGGAGGCGGCGCCGTAGTGATCGTCGCGCGTACTGAGCAAGATGAGCCTCAGCGTCGACCAGCGCCGGTCTTGACGGATCAGTTTTGCCAATTCAATCCCGTCGATGCCCGGCATTTGATCGTCCAGCAAGCCCAGGTCGAACCTTGCGCCATCTGCGCCGTTCAAGGCCGCCAGTGCCGCCGCGCTGGTCTCCGCGGCACTCACCTCGACGCCCCACGACTCAAGGTGTTGCTGAAGAATTTCGCGGTTGCTGGCGTTGTCGTCGACGACCAAGGCGCGCAACCCGGCGAGGTTCGGCCTGGACAAGCGGGTCGACGTCGGCGAGGCCTCGGCTGCGCGATCCAACATGACCTCGAACCAAAATGTCGAGCCGCGATTGATTTCGCTGTGAACGCCGATCTCACCCCCCATCAAGGTCGCCAGCTGCCGGCAAATGGCGAGCCCCAATCCCGTGCCGCCGTATTTGCGCGTGGTGAACGAGTCGGCCTGGCTGAAGGAATTGAATATATGGGCCTGCGCTTCCTGGGATATCCCGATGCCCGTATCGGTTACCTCGAAGCGCAGCAGACCATCGATGCCGACGGTCCTAACCCTCACGATGACCTCGCCGGAATCCGTGAACTTGATGGCGTTGCCGACGAAATTGATCAGGATTTGCCGCAAACGCATCGGATCGCCGCACACCGTCCCGGGCACGTCGGCCTCGATGGCGCAGGCGAGTTCGAGGCCTTTCGCGTGCGCCCGCGCGGCAAAGATTTCGATGGTTTCTTCCACCGCTTCGGGCAATCCGAATTCGACGCGCTCGAGCTCGAGTTTTCCCGCTTCGACCTTCGAGAAATCCAGAATATCGTTGATGATCTGCAGCAGCGCCTGGGCGGAATGAGAAATGGTTTCCGAAAGGTGCCGCTGTCGCGGAGTCAGCTCGGTCGCCTGCAGGAGTTCCGACATGCCCATGACGCCATTCATCGGCGTACGAATTTCATGGCTCATGCGTGCAAGGAACTCGCTCTTGGCGCTGCTGGCCCGCTCCGCCGCCTCCTTGGCGCGATTTGCTTCGCCGATCGCCAGCTTCAGTTCGAGATTGGCATTCCCCAAATTTATCGTGCGCTCTTCAACCTGCTGCTCGAGGAATTGGCGGTACTTCTCGAGCCGAGAGTCTCGATGCCGAATCTGCCCGAGCATCTTGTTGAATCCGTCGATCAGCGATCCGACTTCATCTTGGGAGCTTCGTTCGACCCGCAGGCTGTAGTCCTCTTCCGCGGACACCCGCTGCATGGTGTGCGCCAGATTGACGATGGGCCCGGAGATCTGCTGCTGCAGGCGTGCGGCGAACCAATACGCGGTCAGCACTGCGGCCGCGATGGCGGCCAGTGTGATGAGAATGTCGCCGCGCCAATCCGGATACAGCACCTCGAACGGCACGCGAATGCTGACGGATCCCAATAACTGACCGCTGCGCTCGATGGCTGAGATGATGTGAAATTGGCCGTCCCGCATGTAGATGCGCGGGTGCTGCGCGTCGGGAAGCGGCTCCGAACGTGCAGTTGCGGCGGAGTTCTGCGCTGCCGCCGGCTCCAGGTGCACGTCGTTTCGCGCGCGATGGTAGGCCGCGAGCTTTTGGCCGTTCAGCGCAACGACCTCTGCATCGCCCACCAGCCACTCCTCGCGTAGTCCGCTCATGGCCTTGAGCGCCGCGCCGTCGTCGCCGAGCCGCAGCGCATCGATCGTGCCGGCACCGGCGACGCGGGAGACGCGCGCTGCGCCCCACTGCAAGTTGTCGCGCAGATGCAGCAGGTTCATCGCAATGTGCGCGGTCATTGTCACGGCAAGGACGGCGAACGCGGGTACCAGGATGACCACTCGCAGCTTGCGCTCGATGGGAAGGTCCGCGAACCAACGAATCACTAGCCCTCCCGGCCAAAAAGCATGGTCTTACCGCACCCACTAAGTGTCGGCCCGGAGGGGAAAATCTGCTGGCTTTAGCCCGGAAATATGACGCGGCAAAGCGTGACGAAGTTCACGTCTGACCCAGGAGGCTGTCTGAGTATTGCGCGCGGACCCCTGCGATCTACCTGCGCCGTTTCCGGCCGCATGCGGCGCCGATCAAGCGGCGGGCACGCGGCCAGTCGAAAGCCGGTCCTGGGTCGGTCTTGCGGCCAGGCGCAATGTCGCTGTGTCCGGCCAGCCGGTCCGGCGACAATCGCGGATAGGCGGCACACAGCGCCGCCACCACGTCCGCGAGCGCGCGGTACTGCGAGTCCTCGTACGGCAGCGTGTCGGTCCCTTCGAGCTCCACCCCCACCGAGAAATCGTTGCAGGCTTCTCGGCCCTCGAACATGGACTTGCCCGCATGCCAGGCGCGCTCCGAAAAGCTCACGTACTGCGTCACCGCGCCGTCGCGCCCCACGACCAAGTGCGAGGACACGCGCAGCGAACCGACTTCAGCGAAATACGGGTGAATTTCCGGCGGCAAGGTGTTGGTGAACAGCCGGTCGATCCAGGGGCCGCCGAATTCTCCGGGCGGCAAGCTGATGCCATGCACGACGATCAGATCCGGCTCGACGCCCGGCGGCCGCGAGTCATAGTTCGGCGAGGCGATTTGTCTAGCCCCGCGCATCAGCCCGCTCTCGAGGTCGACCACCAAATCCGTGTCCTTGGCTTACCGGTACCGGCGTTAGCATATGCGACAATTCCGGGCAAATGAACGCCATCTCCAAAAAACGTGCTGGGACCGCGCGGCCCGCCGCGCGCATTCTCTTCACCGCGCCTCATCCGGAAACGGGGTTCGCGACATGCGATTGACTCGCGTCTATGTCGAGGCCGCCTTGACCTCGGGAAGCCGGGTCGAACTGCCTCCCGAAACCGCATTGCACCTTGCGAAGGTGTTGCGGGCGCGCAGCGGCGACGAAATCACTTTGTTCAACGGCGACGGGCGCGAATTCAGCGGGGCCATCGAAACCGTGCGCGGTTCGCGTGTGTCGGCGTCGGTCGGCGACGGTCGAGCGGTGGACCGGGAATCGCCACTGAACATAACACTGGTTCAGTGCGTGCCCCGCGGCGACCGCATGGATCTCATCGTACAAAAGGCGACGGAACTCGGGGTCGCGCGCATCGTACCGGTCTTGAGCCAACGCAGCGTCGTGCGGCTCGACAAGGGCCAGTCGCAATCCAAAGCGATCCATTGGCGAGCGGTAGCGGTCAGCGCATGCGAGCAGTGCGGCCGCAATCGGCTGCCGCTCATCGAGGCGGCGCGGCCGTTGCTGAGCTTTCTCGGAGAATCGATGCCGGGCGACGGACCTCGGCTGGTATTCGAGCCGGAATCTGCAGGCCGGGCGCGCGCCGCAGCCCAGGCCGCCGGCGGCGCCGCTGCGACCGCAATCGTCGATGCGCAAGTCGCGATTGGCCCGGAAGGCGGATTCGCGTCCGATGAGCTCGAGGCTTTTCGAGTGGCCGGATTTTCCCGGGTGGGGCTGGGACCCCGGGTCCTGCGCGCCGAGACCGCCGCGATCGCGGCGATGGTCTGGTTGCAGGCGCGTTTCGGAGATATGTAAAGCGGCGTCAGTGAATTCATACAGAGTGTTGCGCGTCGACGACGCTTGATTGAGTGTCCGCTTCTGTTCTAATTCCCGCAGTGAGCTGCGTCATCCGTCAAGCTTTTGCGCTCGGTCTCGCGTCATCTGTCCTCATGGCCGCGTGCGGCGGCGGCGGTGCCGCGGCGCCGGCGTCTACTCCTCCCTCCTCTTCGGCTCCCACGATAACCGTGCAGCCGTCGGACCAAATCGTCTCTGCGGGCCAGTCCGCCACATTTACGGTGACGGCGACGGGAATGGCGCCGCTGAGCTATCAGTGGCAAAAAAGCGCATCGCCCATCGCGGGCGCCACCGCGCCCAGCTACTCCACCCCCGCCACGGCCGTCGGCGACAGCGGCAGCAGCTTCGCGGTGGTGGTGACGAACGCGGGGGGAAGCAGCACCAGCCGCGGCGCCGCACTGACCGTCGTCAACGGCGCTGTCCCCGCGGGTACCGACGTACTCACGTACAAGAACGACGTCAGCCGCACCGGTCAGAATCTTTCGGAATCCACGCTGACTCCCGCCAACGTGAATTCCTCGAGCTTCGGTTTGCTGCGGAACTTACCCGTCGATGGCAAGGTTGATGCTCAACCGCTGTACGTCTCGCAACTCAGCGTGTCGGGATCGGCGCACAACGTCGTCTTCGCCGCCACGGAGCATGGCTCCGTCTATGCGTTCGATGCCGATACCGGCTCGGTTTTGTGGCGGGTCTCCCTCTTGGCGGCGGGTGAAACTCCGAGCGACGCGCGCGGCTGCAGCCAGGTAATTCCGGAAATCGGCATCACCGCCACTCCTGTCATCGACCGCAACGCCGGTGCGCACGGCGTTCTGTACGTCGTCGCCATGTCGAAGGACCCATCTTCGAACTATCACCAGCGACTGCACGGACTCGATCTTGCCACCGGGGCCGAATTGCTCAACGGACCTGTCGAAATTACCGCGGCCTACTCAACTGCCGGCGGCGGCATGATGGCATTCAGTCCCGGCCAATACGAGGAGCGAGCAGCGTTGCTCTTGTTGAACGGAGTTGTCTATACGAGTTGGACTTCGCATTGCGACATCCCGCCCTACTACGGCTGGATCATCGCATTTTCCGGCAGCACCCTGTCGCGTACCGCGGTGCTCAACGTCGCACCGAACGGCGGCGGCGGGGGACCTGCGATCTGGATGAGCGGCGGCGGACCGGCCGCCGATTCCGCGGGCAACATTTACCTCTTGACGGCCAACGGCGCCTTCGAGACCTCGATGGACGCGAATGGTTTCCCCATCGGCCAAGACTACGGCAACTCGTTCCTCAAGATCTCAACCGCCGGCGGCTCGCTCAGGGTCGCCGATTATTTCACCATGTATAACGAGCTGACCGAGTCGGCCTCCGACGAGGACTTGGGATCGGGTGGAGGGATGCTGTTGCCGGATCTGACCGACTCGGCCAACACCGTCAGGCATCTCATCATCGGCGCCGGCAAGGACGGCAACATATATGTGGTCAACCGCGACTCGATGGGTAAGTTCAATCCCGCCGGCAACCAGCAGATCTGGCAACAGGTGAGCGGTGCTCTGCCCTCCGGCGTTTGGTCGACCCCCGCGTACTTCAACGGCACCGTTTACTACGGCGATTCGGGCGACACGTTGAAAGCGTTCTCGATATCGAACGCCAAACTTGGAGGGGTGCCTCAATCACAGTCTTCAACGCAGTTCGTCTACCCAGGGACCGCACCCAGCGTGTCGGCGAACGCTGCATCGAGTGCGATCGTCTGGGCACACGAGAATTCCAACCCGGCGGTGCTGCACGCGTACGACGCCGCCAATCTGGCTCATGAGATCTATAACAGCAATCAAGCTGCGGCCAATCGGGATCAGTTTGGAACCGGGAACAAATACATCACGCCGACCGTCGTCGGCGGCAAGGTGTTCGTCGGCACCACCACCGGCGTCGCCGTTTTTGGCCTGTTGCACTGACGACCGGGCCGCAGCGTCACGTGGGCATCACCGAGGTCTCCTCGGCGATCATTTGCTCCAGCCGCTCCAAATCCGGGATCAGCGGCGTTTCGTTGACCATGCGCACTTGGCAGATGACGGGCGAACGCTCGGGAAAGCTGCGCGAGGGGTCCGGCCGCAAGACGTCGGCGTTCACGCGCACGAGCTGCGGAAACCCTTGGGTCAACATGCCGAAGTACCCTGACTGCAACGTGCCGCCGGAAGCGTGGAAAATGACGATTCGCGTACGGCTCGAGACGGCCGGGAGTGTTTGACCGAATGCCCCTTCGAACGACACGATCGGCACGCTGCGGCCGCCCCAGCTCACGAGACCGGCGTACCACGGCGGCGCGTTGGTCATTTCGGCCAGCGCTTGATAGCCGATGACCTCGGCGACGCAGGCGCGAGGCACGATCAGTCTCTCTCCCGCGAGTGGCACCAGTAAGCTGTACAGCTCATCGCGCAAGTCGGACATGGAAGCTATCTCGCGATGGCGCTGCGTCGATTGACGAGCGGCTCGATGGCGTCGAGCAACTGGCTTTCTTGATACGGTTTGCCGAGATAGTCGTCGACACCGAGTTCAATGGCGCGCGCTCGATGCTTCTCGCTGACCCTCGAAGTGATCATTACGATCGGAATATCCTTGAGGCGCGGATCGCTGCGGACGTGGGCCGCGACCTCGTAGCCATCCATCCGCGGCATTTCGATATCGAGCAGTATGATGTCCGGCTGGTGTTCCTGCAGCAGCGACACCGCGTCCACTCCGTCCTTCGCCGTCAATACCCGCATGCCGTTGCGCTCCAACAGTCGCTGCGTCACGCGGCGCACCGTAATGGAGTCGTCGACTACGAGCGCGAACGTGCGCCGGTCGCGCTGATCGAGGACCACGGTTTCCGTCGGGCGGGCGCGCCATTCGGAACGCACCAGCGAACCCATGTCGAGAATGACGACTATGCGGCCGTCGCCGAGAATCGTGGCGCCCGCAATTCCGCGGATCCCTGAAATCTGCGGCCCCAATGATTTCACGACGATTTCCCGGCTGCCGACCAATTCGTCCGTGACCAACGCGGTGGAGTGTTCGCCCGCGCGGATCAGCACCACCGATACCGACACGTCCGATTCGGGCAGCCGCGTAGCGCCCAAGCCCACGAATGCGCCCAGCTGCTGGAAGCGATACTTCTGGCCGCCATATTCGAACAGCGGTGCATCCTTGCCCAGATGCCTGGCGACGATGTTCCTCGGCAGACGCACCACGCCTTCTACCGTCGCCAGCGGCAACGCATAAGTCTCTTCGGCTACGCGCACGATCAGGGCCTGGCTGATCGCCAGAGTGAACGGCAAGCGGATCGTAAAGCACGAGCCCTTGCCGGGAGTCGTGTCGATGAACAGACCGCCGCCGAGCTTTTTGACTTCGGTAGCGACGACATCCATGCCGACCCCGCGCCCTGCTGCCTGCGTGACGTGCCCTGCGGTGCTGAAGCCCGGCTCCAAAATGAGCTGCACGGCTTCCTCATCCGTGAGTTTCGCATGCGGGTCCGTCAGCCCCAGCGCGATCGCTTTCTCGCGAATCAACCTCACGCTGATGCCGGCCCCGTCGTCGGCGACCACGATCACGACTTCCGCGCCGTCGCGCTCCAGGCTGATCGAAATGCGCCCCACATCGGGCTTTCCGAGCGCCGCGCGCCGTTCCGGGGGCTCGATGCCGTGCACCACGGCATTGCGCAACATGTGCTCCAGCGGCGGCACTATGCGCTCCAGCATCTGCCGATCGAGTTCCGCGGCAGCGCCTTGAACGACCAGTTCCGCACGCTTGCCGGTGTCGTTCGCCGCTTGGCGCACGAGCCGCGTCAGCCGCTGCACATGACGCTGGAAGGGCACCATGCGCGTGCGCATCAAGCTATTCTGCAGCTCGGTAATGACCCGGGACTGCTGGGTGAGCAGATTCTGCGCTTCGCGGGTCAACGTCTCGAGCAGCCCCTGAATGCTCGCCACGTCGCTCGAGGTCTCGGCGAGGGCCCGCGAATATTGCTGCAGGGACGAATATCGGTCCAACTCGAGTGGATCGAAGTCGTTGCGCCGCGGTTCCACGTCCTGATGGCGGTTGAGCACCTGCGCTTCGGTTTCCATCTCCAGGCCGCGCAGCTGATCCTTGAGGCGCGTGACCGTGCGCGCCAACTCCGCCAGGTTGAAGTCGATCGAGTTGACTTGTTGATCGAGGCGGGCGCGAAAGATGCTCACTTCGCCCGCATTGTTGAGCATGGTGTCGAGCAGGTCCGCATCGACGCGCGCCATTTCCACGCGCTCCGCCGGAGCGCTTTCGCGTCCGGGCAGTACCGGGGCGCTGCTCAACTCGAGGCTCGCCACCGAATCCTCGCCCGCCGCAACCGGTACGGACTCTCGCGGGCGCGGCGTAAGGGACGCTTCGAGGTCGATCGGCGGCGCCGGCGTCGCCGCGGCGGGCGGAGAAGCGGCCACAGGCGCCGAGGCAGGGGCTTGCGCGACGGGCGCTGCGACGACAGCCGGCGCCCGTGCGGGATTCGCCAAATCACGGATTTGCGCGATGAGCCCCGCCGCACCGGCAGGAAGAGCGCCGTTGCTCACCAAATCGCGCATGCTCGCGAGCGCATCGAGGCTGGCCTGCATCACGGCGTGTGCATGATCGTCGCCGGCCACAGAGCCGCCGTCGATCTGAATCACCAAGGTCTCGAGCTCATGACTCAAATCGCCCATGGCGCGAACACCCGCCATGCGGGCGCCGCCCTTGAGGGTATGCAGTTGACGCTGCAGCTCGGCGACTCGTTCCTTGTCTTTCCGGTCGCGATTCCAAGCGCTTAAGCTTACTTGCGCCGCCTCCAGCAATTCGGTCGCCTCCTCGCTGTAGATGTTCGCAATCTCGTAATCGAACTCCTCGGCGGTCGCCGCGTCTGCGGCCGCCGCGTCCGCGATTTCCGTGGATGCCGGCGCGGGCGCCTCGTCGCGACCCTCGTCGGGACCCTCGTCGGGACCCTTGTCGAGCCCTTCGTCGGGCCCTTTGCCGGGCGCCTCGGCCGGGGCCACCGAGAGCGCAGGGACGATCGCCGACGCGCTGGTGTCGATGGCAGCGTCGGCCAGCGCGCTGTCGAGTTCGGTTTCGACGTCATGCAGCTTCGCGAGCAGCGACGGCTGTTCCTTGAAAAATCCCGTCGATTCGTTGATATGCGAGACCACGTTGTCGATTTCGCGAACCGCGTCGGCCAGTGTCGCCAGCCCCAGATCGGATAGACCGTAACCGCTTTCGAAGACTTTGCGCATGACGTGATTGAGCGGTTCGGTGACTCGGATGCCGTGCCGCGCTTCCGCCATTTTCGAGCTGCCGCTCAAAGTGTGGATGGCGCGATACACGGACTCCGGCAAATCGTGCGGCGCAGGCTGACCCGCACGCTTGCGAAGGTACTCGCGAATCTCGGTCAGATGGCTCGAAGTCTCCTTGCTGTAAATCTCATGCAGCGTCGGATCCATCGACGGCGGCGCGGCCGCGGCGGGCAGCACGGCTGTCAGCGCCGAGCCGCGATCCTCTGTCGTCGTCACGGCACCCTGTTCCGCTTCGCGGCCGTCGGCATACGCAAAGGCCCGGGCCATCAGCGCTTCGATCGGCACCGAGTTGTTGCGCCCGGTTTCCAGCTGTTCCACCAGTTGCGGCAGGACGGCGACGGAATTTCGCAACAGAGCCATCATTCCGGGGGTGCGCGTCAGCGTCTTGTCGATGATCCGATTCAGCAAATTCTCGATCGACCAGCCAAACTCCGCGATCGACCGGGCGCCGACCATTCGCCCGCTGCCCTTCAGTGTATGGAAGCTGCGGCGCATCAGGGCCAACGACTCCAAATCCATTGGATTTTGGTCCCATTGCGGAAAGCTAAGTTGAATCGAGGCAATCTCTTCCTTCGCCTCCTCGATGAACAGCTCGACGAATTGCGGGTCGACCGGTTCCGGTTCCGGCACCGCGACCAGCGGATGGGTTGCCGCTTGGGCGCGCTTGGTGCTCTCCAGAGCGATGGTCTCGACTGGATCGAGCTTGAGCGTCTTGGCGGCCTCGCTGCTCGAGATGCCTATGTCGGGTACGCGCGACGGTGCCTCGTCGTCCAGCGTCCTGATGCACATCTCGGCGTTGTCCAGCATGTACCAGGGATCGTTACGCCCGCTCTGCAGCGTTTCCATGTAGTACTCGATGCTGACGATCGCGTCGGCCACCCTTTCCAAGCGGATGGCGTCGGGCGCGGGCGCTCCGGGCTCGATTAGCCTGCGGACCTGCGCCCCGATCGCGTCCATCAATTCCACCGCCCTGCCCTTGCCCAACATCAAGAGGCCGGCGGTGATGCCGCGCAGAAGCTGCGGTACGTTGTCGAGGCCCTGCGGCGGAAAATCGCCGGGCTTCTGCACGGCGATGGTCACGGCCTCCTTGATGCGCGCCATGTTGACGATGCACTCGCGCAGCACCGCCTCACTGACCAGTCTGAATTCGAGATCGTGATCTGCGGGCAAATCGGCCGCCGAGCCATCGGAGGTCGTGGGCAAAATCAGCCGTACCAGCTGGTCGTCGAGGCTGTCTTCGACGGAGAGCAGCACACCGGCCACCTTCATCAGCGACTCCTCGGGCGGTATCTTGCCGTCGGCGACCAGGCCGGAAAGCTCGGCGATCTCCTCCTGGACGCGCTGGCGCAGCTCGCCAAGTCCCAACACCCCGAGGGTGTCGCTGATCTTCTTCAGCAGCTCGAGCTGAGGAAGGAGCTCATCGCTGCGGCCCCCGCCCCTGCGCACGAATATGTCGAGAACATCCTTGACCTTGGAAAGGTCCTCCTTGATGGCCGCGGCGACCGTGCGCATCAGCTTCACGCTGGGTGCAGACAGGCTTTCGCGTTCGTGCTCGATCGAGTCATCGACCGGCAGCAGTTCAGAGAGCTTGAATGAAGCGCGTACCGCGGCGATACGGCCACCGGAGCTGGATGCCCGAGCGACGTAGTAGAGCAAGTTGTTCAGCAAATCGACCGGTGGATCCTCGCAATAGCGCGCCTCGCCGAGTTCGTAGAGTGCCTTGATTTGCCGGTCCGCTTGACCCAGCAAACGCTTCAGCGTCGCACTGCCCTCCAAGCCATTGGCGCGAACCGCCTCCAGAATGGCCCCGACGACCCACCACAGCTGAAAGACGGGTTGGGTGGTTGCGATCTGCTCGAGCTTTTCCGCGACCTTCGCCAGAATTTCCAGATTCTGCACGGTGCGTTCGCCGCGGATGTATCCCAACAGACCGATCTGAAACCGCGGCCGCAGGCGCCTGGCCCACTGCGGCACCGTGATCGATAGCTCCCCCTGCCGCTGCGTTTGCGGCTGCGCCGGCTGATCGGATTTCAGATTGAGCAGTAACAGCGTCCCCTCCGACAATAAGGGGCTGCCGCGCACGGACCGCAAATCGTTGAGCAGAGGCAGAAGCACCAGGGCCAGATCCCTGCCGCCCGACAAAACCCGCTCGAGATAAGTGGGCAACTGCACCATCGCGCGCATCAAGGCGTCCAGACCGTCGACTTGACGCTTCTGGTCATTGTCCGAACTCAGCAGGTAGCGGGTGACGTGCTCCATCTCCTCAGCGAGCAGCGCTGCGCCGTACACCTCGACCAGACGCAGGACCCCATGGGCGGAATGCAGTTGGTCGGCGCACCTCTCGAGCAATACGCGCTGGTCCGACCGCTCGGCGTAGGCCTCGAGTGAGGCGCGCGCATCGTTCAGCGTCACCGCAAGTTCTTTGGCGACAATGTGCAGGGTTTGGGAGCTGATGTCGGTCATACCGGAATCGTCCAGAGCGTCAAGCGCCGAAGCCGCTGGCCTTGCGCATCTTTCCGCTGTTGCCGGTATTGCCGGTGTTCGTGCCGGCGCTGCTCGCGCTGCCTGTGGCGCCCGCGGCGCCCGTACTGACCGCAGTGCCCGGACTGCCCGCGGCGCCCTTGCCGCCCGTGGCGCCGGGCGTCGGTTCATTCACGGGCGGCAGGCGCGCGGGCGAGGCCGCTCCGATGGTGGTCGTGCCGCCGCCGTAGTCCGGGAGACGGAATCCCGCCACGGACTTGCGCAACTGTGCGGACAGGGCGGCGAGTTTGGCGATCGAGGTGGATGTCGCGGTCGAGCTCTCGGCCGTCTGGGTCGATATCTCGCGCACCACTTGCATGTTTTTCGAGATGTTCCCGGAAGCGACTGCCTGTTGCCGCGCACTGGCCGAAATGTTCTGCACCAAACTCGCGATCTGGTTGGAAACCTGTTCGATCTCCTCGAGCGCGGCGCCCGCGTTTTCCGCGAGCAGCGCGCCGCCCACCACGTCGGTCGTGCTGCGCTCCATCGACACGACAGCCTCATTGGTGTCGGTTTGGATGGTGCGCACCAGCACCTCGATTTGTTTCGTGGCGTTGGCGGCGCGTTCCGCAAGTCGTTGTACCTCGTCCGCCACCACCGCGAAACCCCGGCCCGCCTCGCCTGCCATGGATGCCTGGATCGAGGCATTGAGCGCGAGAATATTCGTCTGCTCGGCGATGTCGTTGATCAGTTCGACGATGTTGCCGATCTCCTGGGAGCTCTCGCCCAGCCGCTTGATGCGCTTGCTGGTCTCCTGGATGGTCTCTCGGATGGCGTTCATACCGTCGATTGTCCGCCGCACGGCATCGCCGCCCTTGTGAGCGATGTCGACGGAATGCCTGGCGACATCCGAGCAGCGCTCCGAATTCCCGGAAACCTCCTCGATCGAGGCCGCCATGTCGGCCATCGATTCGCTGGCCGCCGAGATCTGCCGAGACTGCGCACCGCTCGCCTTTGCCATGTGCGCTGCGGCGGCCTGAGTCTGCTTGGTGGCGCCGTCCAATTGGATGGCGCTGTCGTTGATCGTCGTGACGAGTTCGCGCAAAGCCTCGACGGCGTAGTTGATCGAGTCGGCGATGGCGCCGGTAATGTCCTCCGTCACGGTCGCCTGCACCGTCAGGTCGCCGTCCGCGAGACTCGACAGCTCATCGAGCAGCCGCATGATGGCTTCTTGATTGCGTTCGTTCTCGCGTACCCGCAGCTCGCTCGTGCGCCGCACGTTGGCGGTTTTCATGGAAGTCCAAGCCGCCGCCGCGAGCAACAGGGCGGCAAGCCCCAGCAACGACACCACCCATGGCTTGTAGGTCGCGGGAGGATCCCGCGACGACGGAGCATCGCCGAGTTCGGCTGCCAGGCCGCTGGCCACCGCAGGCAAAGTGCGGGCCGCCGCCTGCGCCTTGGATAGCGCTTCCGCGGCGCCGATGGCCTTGCGCACGATGTTGCCGTATTGCTGATTGCGGGCAACCACCGTTTTCAGGCGCTGCTCGGGTTCGGCGCCGGTGACCCGGGTCAGGGCAAGACCGGATTCCTCGCCCGACAAGCCCCGCATGACCTGATTCAGGAACTCCAGGCTGTCGGCGAGACGCTGTGCGGCGGGAGCGGCATCGCTCACGCCCGAGGCAAGGCCGTTCAAATCCTGTTGAATGCGCTGGACCATCAGCTCGAAGCGCTCCAGGTACCGGCTCATGCCCTCGAGCTTTTGCACGCCCACCGCGCTCGCCAGATCGCCGAGCTCAGAGAGCAGTTTGGGTGCCATGTCACGAGCCTCTCGGTTCGCACCCTGAATGGTTTCCACGGCGGATCGAGCCTCGCCGACCGTGCTCACGGCTTCGTTCAGCTTGTTCCAGTTGCCGTCGACGGCCCCGGCGCCCGCCCCGCCGTGCGCGTCGGTGCCCGCGCCCTTTTCCGGCAAGGCGGATCGCAAGCTCTTGAGCCGGGCCGCGCTCTTGGCGAGCGCATCGAAAGCGGTTGGTTCCCCGCGCAGCGCGTTTTGCGCCTCGTACGGAATACGCTGGACCACGAGAGACAGCTCGGTGGCTGCGGCCGCGGGAGCCGCATTGCGCGTGAGCAGCGTCAATGCGGCGGCGCCCGCCAAGCAGAGCACGGTGAGCCCTGCCAGCACAGGCAATAAATTCACCCCAGAAGGTTTGTCGTTTCGCGTGGTCATACTATCAAGGAAGCTTAGCTCGCAGCCTGCAAAAAGCTCTGGCTCTCCACCAAACTCTTCAAACTCAAGACCGGCCAGACCTCACCGCCGCGGCGAAAGGCGCCGGCCAAAAAACTGTCGCAACGGATCACCGTCGGGGGCGCTTCGGCGTTGAATTCAGATTCTGCAAAGCGGCGAAACCCCAACACCTCGTCCACCATGAGTCCCGCCGGAATTTCCCGGTGGTTGACCACGATTATTCGGGTATTGCGGCCGGAAGTGGTAGACCCACTGCCCAGGAACTGCCGTAGATCCAACATCGGCAGCAGTTGCCCGCGAACGTTCGCCAGCCCCTTTACCCAGCTCTTCGCCCCGGGGATGCGCGTCACCGCCGCCGGGTAGCCCAGCACCTCGCGAGTCTCCTCGCGTGCGACCAAGAAGGTCTCGCCGCCCATTCGAAACGCGACACCGACCCACTCTCGCCCTACCGCGGGTTCCGGAACACTACCCGCCGTCACGGCGCGGCTGCGTTTCTCCAGTTCCTTCAGCAACTCAAACGGACGGTCGCGCAAGCTGCGCAAGCTCGTCGGAAGCCCGCTCGTCCCGCTCGTCATACGGCCAGCGCGGCTTGTGCCTTCTCGACCAACGCCTGCGCCGACACCGGCTTCACCAGATAATCCACCGCTCCTTGACGCAATCCCCATACCCGATCCGTCTCCTGGCCCTTCGTGGTCACCATGATGATCGGGATCAGACTAGTCTCGGGATCATTGACGAGCATCCGGGTGGCTTGATACCCGTTCACGCCGGGCATGACAATGTCCATGAAAATCAGGTCCGGCTTCATGGCTTTCGCCTTGCGAACCCCCTCTTCGCCGTTCTCGGCTGCGGCGGTCTTGAAGCCGTGCTTCTCGAGAGCCTTCTGCATGACGAATACCTCGGTGGGTGAATCGTCGACAATGAGAATCAATGCCATTCTTGTGTTCTCCGTCATTTACCGACGTGAGCTTCGATCGCACCCAGTAGTTCGTCTTTAGTGAACGGCTTGGTCAGATAGTGCTCGGAACCCACGATGCGGCCTCGCGCTCGATCGAACAATCCGTCCTTGCTCGACAACATGATGACCGGGATTTGCCTGAAGACCTTGTTGTGCTTGATCAACGAACATGTCTGGTAACCGTCGAGGCGCGGCATCATGATGTCCACGAACACGATGTCGGGCTGATGGTCGGCAATCTTGGAGAGGGCGTCGAACCCGTCGACGGCCGTGAACACCTCGCACCCCTCCTTGGTCAGCAGGGTTTCGGCGGTTCGCCGGATCGTCTTACTGTCGTCGATCACGAGGACTTTGAGCCCCGTGAGCTTCGGCTTGCCGTTGCTGATCATGCTCTCCATGAATCTGCCCTTAGGGGAACCTCGAGGCTACGCGTGCGTAGGTGCTGGAATCTTGTGGCTTTTTAACATATCCAAGCCGCGCAAGCCACGGTATGGAGTCGACATTTCGGGGTAAGCTGGCGCAAACAACGGTGGCGTGGTTCACAGTTTTCTCAAGAGAGCCGGTGGGGGCCCGGCTGCGGTGTGCGCTAGACTGCGATGCCGCGAGTTAGGTCCTTGAAAGGAATGAGCATGTCTGCCCGTGTACGTGTCGTCGTGGTCATGGACCCGATCGAAGCGATAAAGCCCGCCAAGGACAGTACTCTCGCGATACTGCTGGCGGGGCAGGCGCGCGGCTGGCAACTCTTCTATGCAGAACAGAAGGACCTGTGGCTGCGCGACGGCACCGCCTGGGGCCGCCTGGCGCCGCTGCAAGTCTTCGATGACCTGGGTACGTGGTTCGTGCGCGGCGCGCCGCAAAAGGCCAAGCTGGGTGACTTCGACGTGATCCTGATGCGCAAGGATCCGCCTTTCGATACCGAGTACATCTATACCACTTACATTCTGGATCGAGCGCAAGTGCAGGGTGCTTTGGTGTGCAATCGGCCGCAAGGTCTGCGGGACATCAACGAAAAGGTCTACACGGCATGGTTCCCGGAGTGCTGTGCGCCCACTCTCATCACTCGCGACATGCACGATATGAGCGAATTCCTGCGTGAGCATGGCACGGCGGTATGCAAGCCCCTCCACGGCATGGGCGGCAGGTCCATCTTCGTCCTGGAGCAGGGCGACAAGAACCGCAATGTGGTCTTCGAAACGTTGACCGACTACGGAACGAAGTACGCGATAGTGCAGCGGTACCTTCCGGAGATCCTGACCGCCGGGGATTGCCGGGTGATTCTGGTCGACGGGGAGCCTGTGCCGTTTGCCCTGAAACGGATACCCACGCCCGAGGACAACCGCGGCAATCTGGCCGCCGGCGCGCGCGCCGAGAGCCGCCCGCTCAACGAACGAGACCGCTGGCTGTGTTCGCGGATCGGACCCCAGCTCAAGGCGGCCGGCATGATTTTCGTCGGACTGGATGTCATCGGCGATTACGTCACCGAAATCAATGTCACCAGCCCAACCGGCATTCGCGAACTGAACAAAAAACACGGTGTCGACATTGGTGGGATGCTGGTCGACGCCATCCAGAAAATTTTGAGCGCCGCGTGACCTCCGATATGTATCAAGACGGGGACATGCTTCGTGCGGGGCTGCCGCCCGCGAACGACCGCATGGTCACTACGTGTTTTTTGGCCGCACTATTCCATGCAATCGTGATTCTGGGGGTGACCTTCAGTTCACCGGGCAGCAAGACCGACCGCAACGATGCGCCGGCCTTGGAAGTGATTCTCGTCAACGATCAAGCACCGAGCGTTGCGAACAACCCGAATGCGAAATACCTCTCCGAGCGCAGCCAGCGTGGATCCGGCAATACCTTGAAACGCGAGCGCGCCCTGATTCCCAAGTCCTCCTTGATGCCGATCGAGCGTTCGGGTATCCCCAGCGGCGATGGGCTGGCGGCGGTCAAGGCCGGTACTTCCGCGGGCGACGATCAGCTCATCGCAACCGTCGAGCCTTCCCAAAAGATCTTGTATTTCGCATCCTCCACGGTCGCGAAGGAATCTTCGCAGCTGCCCCTGCTGCTCGAGAAACGGCCCGACCTTGCAATGACTCCCAACGACGACGGGGTGGAACTGCGCATGCGCGGGGAGGCGATGCATCAGTTGTGGATCTCGGCGGACACGCAGGAATCGGATGTTGCCGTGTATTTGGACAGCTGGCGCCGCAAGATCGAGCGCGTGGGCACGATGAATTTCCCCGATGTTGTGCAGCGCCAGAAGCTTTCGGGCACTCCGGTGATCGAAGTGACCATCGGTTCGGACGGCAAATTGCTGCAAACCGTCGTCCGGCGCAGCAGCGGACACCCGGAAATCGACGAGGCGGCGATGCGGATCCTGAAGCTCGCGGCACCCTTCGATCCGTTTCCGGGCGACTTGAACGTCAAACATGATGAAATACGCATTGCGTACGAGTGGCAGTTCCTGGGCGGCGCCTCGCAAGGCAGCGCTGTCTTTTACTCGGAGCCGAACCATTAGCGATTCGGGGTACTTGACCAATCAGTTGCTGATCGCCATGCCGGCCATGGGCGATCCCAACTTCGCGCAAACCGTCGCGCTGGTGTGCGACCACAGCTCGCGCGGGGCGCTCGGGCTGATCCTGAACAAGCCCCTGCCGATGCGGATGGGCGAGATCTTCGAGCAGTTGGAAATAGAGCTGGCCACGGGACCCTTGCGGGAACGCCAGGTGTTGCGCGGCGGCCCGATGCAAACCGACCGAGGTTTCGTGGTGCATCGGGCAGGCGGCGAATGGGACTCGACGCTCAAAGTGTCGGACCTCATCCACGTCACGACCTCGCGGGATATATTGGCGGCGATGGCGCGCGGCCAAGGTCCCGAGGATGCGGTCGTCGCCTTGGGGTATGCCGGCTGGGACGGCGGACAGTTGGAGGACGAGATCAGGGCAAACGCATGGCTCAGCGCGCCCGTGGATCCCGGCCTGATTTTCGAACTCCCCTTCGAATCGCGCTGGCATGCTGCGGGGCGCCTCTTGGGTGTCGAGTTGTCGCGCATCAGTCCGATCAGCGGCAATGCCTAGGAGCCTGTCCGAGTCGCCGGCGGGCGGAGCAGCCGCCCGCGGCACGCCGCGGATTGTCCTGGCCTTCGATTTCGGGCATCGGCGCATCGGCGTCGCGACCGGCGATACCGTGAGCCGCACCGCTGCGCCCCAGGGTACGGTACCCACGGGTCCCGGCGGTCCGCGCTGGGCGGCGATCGATGCGCTGCTGCGCGAGTGGCGGCCCGCCCTACTCGTGGTCGGCCTACCGTATAATGTGGACGGTTCCGACAGTGCAATGACGGCCGGCGCACGCAGCTTCGCTGCGGAGCTGGAGCGGCGCTATCTCACCCGGGCCGTACTGATCGACGAGCGTTATTCGTCCAGGGAGGCTGAAGCGCGGCTCAAAGCGGCGCGCGAGTCGGGCCTGCGCCGGCGCCGCGTCGTCAAAGCCGATGTCGACGCGGGGGCGGCCTGCGTCATCCTGGAACGTTGGTTCAGCGAAGGAACATGAGGCGCAAATGCGTTCACAACAAGACAACGCCGGGGGGCTGCGCCACCTCATCACGCTCGACGGTCTGACTCGCGAGACGTTGATGGCGATACTCGATCGCGCGGAAAGCTACCGCCGCCTGCCGGGGCAACCTGCCTATGAAGGCCGTGAACTCGCCGGCGTGACTCTCGCCAACCTGTTCTTCGAACCGAGCACCCGCACCCGCGCCTCGTTCGACCTTGCCAGCCGCCGCCTGGGCGCACATGTGGTCAACTTGGACCTGCACTCGAGTTCGCGTGCCAAGGGCGAGAGCATGTTGGATACGATCTACACGCTCGAGGCCATGAACACCGACGTGTTCGTCATCCGGGACACCGAAGCGGGCATGCCGGAATTTCTGATCGATCACGTCGCTCCGCACGTGTCGGTGATAAGCGCAGGCGAGGCGCATGTTTCGCACCCTACCCAAGGGCTGCTCGACGTCTTGACCATTCGTACCCATAAACGCCGCTTCGCCGGCCTCAAAGTAGCCATCGTCGGCGACATCAAACATTCGCGTGTCGCAAGATCCGCCCATCAGGCGTTGACGACTCTCGGCACCACGGAGCTGCGCCTGGTGGCGCCCGAGGCGCTGCTGCCGGCGGAAGGTGAATTTCGCGGCGCGCTGCGCTTTACCCACATCGAGGACGGCATTGCAGGCGCCGACGTGGTGATGATGCTGCGAATCCAAAAGGAGCGCATGGCGCAAAGCGCGTCACTGGACGATGCCGCCTATTTCCGCGACTTCGGTTTGGACGCCAAGCGGTTGAAATTGGCTGCGCCCAGCGTGCTCGTCATGCATCCGGGGCCGATGAACCGCGGTGTTGAAATCGCATCGGACGTGGCGGACGGGCCCCGGTCCGTGATTCGCGAGCAAGTGAACAACGGTGTCGCAGTCCGCATGGCGGTGCTTGCGTCGATTGCCGCCACCCTCACCAGGCATCGCAGACCGCTCTAGGAAAAGGGGTGCTCGGACCCTGGAGCCCCGGGGCGATCTCATCCCGCCTTATCAGGCAAGCGGCGCGAGTGGGACGTCGATTCCATCGATCCGCATGAGCGGCTCTCCCACCCGTATTCGGCCGCCCGCCCGCGCGGCATCGCTCAAGACCGCACCGCGCGGCGCAAACACGATGATGGTGGAGCCGTGCTCGAACCAGCCCATCTCCTCCCCCCGCCGCAGCGCGGCGTCGCAGGGGATGACGTTGGGTCCGCGGTAGCGCAGATGCAGCAGCACGTCGAGAAATTTCAGGCGCATGCTCGCGACCAGGATCGCCGCCACGGGCACGAGGGTCACCATTGCGCCGTCCTCCAGGCGGCAGCGAATGACGGCCCGCTCGTTCTTGCAGAACAATCGCTCGACCCGTTTGAGCGCAATGGGATTCACGTTCCAGGTATCGCCGGAAATGTAGTTGACCTGTTCCACCCGGCAGTCGGCGGGAGCATGAAAGCGGTGATACATGCTCGAAGTCAGGCGCAGCGTCGCGTATTCGCCGTCCTGGTAGTAACGCACCAGCTGCGCATCGCCCAGAAGATCCAGGAGCGGATAAGGGAACCCCTTTGCCTGCAGCACCGTGCCCCGGCGCACCCGCCCGCATGCGCCTACGAGAGCGTCGCACGGGCTTACCAAGAAGCGAGGGTCCGGATCGATTGGGCGCACCCCCTCCTTGAGTTCGCGGGTGAAGCAGTCGTGCACGCTCTTGAAGCTCGTCTTCTTCGCTTCGCTCAAATCGAGATCCGAGAAAAGCCGCCACAGCGCGATACAGCAGCCGCGGACCAAGGGCTGCTCGATGCGGCTCAGCCACCCCATGATTCGCGTGAGCAGACCCCGGGGAAGGCGGTTGGTGAGCAGAAAGTTGATGTCCTCCTGCTGCGCGATGCGAGCTATCAGGGATTTTGCGGTCATCGCACTGTCATCCGGCTGCAATATAGTTCGCGGCCAAGTTCCTCACCGCAGGGAAAGCCGCCATCAACACCACGATTCTCTATGTTTTTGGAGGATTCGCGCTTGCCGTAGGCTTGCGCAAATTGCAGGTCCGGCTGCAACTGTCGCGTGCCAAGCACCGCTCCTTGGCGGGTCATTCGCGCATGGCCCGCCGCTTTGCGGCGCTCGTGCCGTTCTACGAGTACGACGACTGCGCGTTCTTTCGCGCCGATGCGGCGCCGGACGATGTCGCCGCGGCGCGCCGCGCCGGCTTCATGCGCCTCGCGGCGTTGTTTGCCGAGCGCTTCAAGCGCACCTCGGCTCTGACCGGCGAGATCGCCGACAGCGTCTCCGATCTGAAGTTCACATCCCGCTACCGCGTACCCTTTCAATTCGGCGGCTACGTACGCAAGCACTTCAAGCTTGGCAGCTTTGTCGAGGCCTCGTCGGGCGTGACGGTCACCGATCTCGACGGCAATCGGCTGTACGACTTGACCGGCTCCTATGGGGTCAACGTGTTCGGGTACGACTTCTACAAGGAGTGCATCGAGCTCGGAGCCGCACGGGTTCGAGGTTTGGGACCTGTGCTCGGCGCCTATCATCCCGTCTTTGCCTACAACGTGCGGCGCCTGCTCGAAATTTCCGGCCTGGAGGAGATTTCCTTTCACATGTCCGGTACCGAAGCCGTCATGCAGGCGGTGCGGCTCGCGCGTTACCACACGGAACGTACACACCTGGTCCGCTTCTGCGGTGCGTATCACGGATGGTGGGGCGATGTGCAGCCCGGCGTCGGCAATCCGCTGGCGGCACGTGAAACTTACACCTTGAAGGACATGGACCAGGCGAGCTTGCGCGTGTTGCGCCACCGCCGCGACATCGCCTGCGTGCTCGTCAATCCATTGCAGGCACTGCACCCGAACGCGAGCGCCCCCGGCGATTCGACTCTCATCGACAGCGGACGCAAGGCCCATTTCGACCGCCCCGCCTACACCGCTTGGCTCAAGCAATTGCGCGAAGTCTGCAGCGCCCGCGGGATCGTGCTGATCTTCGACGAGGTTTTCCTGGGTTTCCGGCTCGGACTCGGCGGCGCACAGGAATACTTCGGCGTGCGCGCCGACATGGTCACCTACGGCAAGACGGTGGCCGGAGGGCTTCCCATCGGGGTTCTTTGCGGCCTCGCGACGCTGATGCGCCGCTTTCGCGAGGATCGGCCGGCCGATATTTGTTTTGCGCGCGGCACCTTCAATTCGCATCCCTACGTCATGGGGTCGATGTACGAATTTCTGCGGCGGCTCGACACCGAGCCGATCCGGCGGCTGTACCGCGATCTGGACGGAATCTGGAATTCCCGAGCCGATGCGTTGAACGATCGATTGGCCGCCGAGCAGTTGCCGGTACGGGTGGCAAACATGTCCACGATCTGGACCGTCTGCTACCTGGGGGCGTCGCGCTACAACTGGATGTTTCAATATTATTTGCGCGCCGCCGGGCTTTCCTTGAGCTGGGTGGGCACCGGACGGCTCATCTTCAGCCTGAACTACACCGATGCGGACTTTGCCGAGGTCGCCGACAGAATTCTGTCAGCGGCCCGGGAAATGCGGCTCGACGGGTGGTGGTGGACCGAACCGCAACTCACCAACAAATCAATCAGGCGCCGCGTCTTCAAGGAAATGCTTCAGGCCCGGTGGGCCTCGGCGGGGCGGCCGACCACGTCGCCCATCGGATCGATCAGCTCGCCCCGCATCAAGTAAAGAGGCGCCTTGTAATAGGTTTTGACGTCGTTGAACGGGTCCGTGACGATCTTGGTCAGCCAGACGAGACCGGTCTGCACGTCCTTCAGGAAGAACAGATGCACCGTGCGGAACAAGAGCGCGCCGATGCCGACGATGAGCCAAATCTCACCCACATGGCGCACGAATTCCTCTCCGCCGGCAGCGGGGTGAAACAACCCGAAGAACGTCGGATCGAGCCACAAAAGCGCCGGTGAGAGCGCCCATACGGCGTGCAGGATCACCTTGCGCTTGAGGTTGTACCCCACCTTGATGTCTTCCTTGTGCTCGTGGCTCGCCTGGTTGACCTCGTCATAACCCTTGGGCTCGAAGAAGAAGTGTCCGGATTGCCGGCTGACCATGGATACCAGCCAGCCAATCAGCGCGGACTTTGCAGGGTCCGTGAACGCCGTGACGTAGGCAATGATGAAGCTGATTGCGCTCAGCAAATGCAGAGACTGGTTGATTCGGCTGTGGTGATAGTAGCGGTGATCATCCCATCGCTGTGTGCGCAATTCCGCCAAGAAGCTTCGCATGGTGTTTCCTCGAGATTGCAACATAAGTCGGCCATGAAGCAAATATAGGAATTTCGTTACAAGCCTATTACAAGAACAGCTCGGCCACGCCGAACGGCGAACCACGTCGCAGGATTGCGCGAAGACTTGAGGCTCCCCGGTCATCGAATCGTCATCCCCTGATGTCAATCTTGAGCCGGCATGAGAATCATGATCGTGACCGACGCCTGGTTCCCTCAGACCAATGGCGTGGTGAGCACTCTGTCGCAGACGGCGGCGTGGCTGGCCCGCTTCGGCCATGAGGTCAGAATGATCACTCCGCGCGATTTTCGCAGCGTCCCCTGTCCGACGTACCCGGAAATACGGCTGTCGCTCATGCCTTACAAGAAGATCAAGCGCAGCATCCTCGATTTCTCACCGCAGGCGTTGCACATTGCGACCGAGGGACCTCTGGGGCTTGGCGCGAGGCGCTTTTGCCGCAACATCGGCATGCCCTTCACGACCTCGTACCACACCCAGTTTCCCCAGTATCTGCGCGCGCGCTTCCCGATCCCGCTCAAGCTCTCTTACCGCGCCTTGCGCTGGTTCCACGGCGCGGCGGTGCGATGCATGGTGAGCACCGCCTCGGTGAGGCGCGATCTCGCATCGCACGGCTTCGATAACCTTGCGACCTGGCGCCGGGGCGTCGATACCGAGACCTTCAAGCCGTACCCGAAGGATTTCCTGACGCTCGCGCGCCCTATCGCCGCCTATGTCGGGCGCGTAGCGGTCGAGAAGAACATCGATGCATTCCTCAAGATGGCCTGGAGCGGCAGCAAGATCATCATCGGCGACGGTCCGGAACGGGCGCGGCTCCAGAAGCAGTACCCTGAGGCCACCTTCATCGGCTACCGTTTCGGCCAGGACCTCGCGATGAATTTGGCGGCCGCCGACATCATGGTTTTTCCGAGCCGGACCGATACCTTCGGGCTCGTCAATCTCGAGGCCATGGCCTGCGGGGTGCCGGTGGCGGCTTACCCCGTTACCGGGCCCATCGATGTCATCGAGGACGGCGTCACCGGCGCTCTCGACGCTGATCTTGCGGCCGCGGCGCGGCGCGCGCTCTCCCTGGATCCCAACGCCTGCCGCGAGCACGCCTTGAATTCCGGCTGGGACGTCTGCAGCCGCGAATTCGAGAACAACCTGGAGCGTTGCGAGATCCTGGGAACCTGCCTGAGTATTTCGCGCGGCCTTACCTAGGAGCCTGTCTGAGTATTCCGCGTGAGCCGCGTGGAATACTCAGACAGGCTCCTAGGGCAGATTTCATTTCAGGCGAGGCGGAGGCTCAGCCGAAGTTGATTTTGGCTTCCAGGTTGGTGCGCGAATCGGCGCTCGACAATGCTTCCTCGAGCTCGATTCGGCCCTCGCGCACGAGGTTGTAGAGCGAGCTGTCGAAACTCAGCATGCCGCGCTCCGTGCCGGTCCGGATCGCCTCTTTGACCCCGATCACGTCGCCCTTCTTGATGAGCTCGGAAATGTACGGGGTGTTGACCATCACTTCGCTGGCCGCCACGCGGGTGCCTGTTTTAGCGAAGACCAGACGCTGCGAGAGAATCGCGCGCAAGTACTGCGAGAGGTCAAGGAAAATCTGGTTGTGCTGATCGCGCGGAAACATGTTGATGATGCGGTCCAGCGTCTCGGCGCAATTGTTTGCGTGCAGGGTAGCGATGCACAAGTGCCCCGTGCCCGCGAGTGCGATGGCCGCCTCCATGGTCTCGCGGTCGCGAATCTCGCCGACCAAGATGACGTCCGGGGCCGCGCGCACGGCGCTGCGCAGCGCCCGCGCGAAGGATTTGGTGTCCAGGCCCACCTCGCGCTGATTCACGATCGACTTCTTGTTGGTGTGCAAGAACTCGATGGGGTCCTCGATCGTCAATATGTGGTCCGATGAGGTCTCATTGCGGTAATTGATCATTGCGGCAAGAGTGGTGGATTTGCCGGCGCCGGCTGCGCCCACCATCAGAATCATCCCGCGCTTCAACATTACCAGCTCTTTCAGGACGTCGGGCATGCCGAGATCTTCGAGCCTGGGCATCTCCGCCGTGATGTAGCGCAGCACCATCGCTGGGTAGCCCCGCTGATAGAACACGTTGACCCGGAAGCGGCCCAACCCCGACTCCGAGATCGCGAAATCGATTTCCAACTCCTCGTTGAAGTGTTCGATCTGGTCCTGGGTCATCAATCCGAGCGCGGCCTGGCGCACGGTCTCGGGACTCAAGACCTGCTTGTTGACCGGAAATATCTTGCCTTCGATTTTGATTTTGACGGGCGCGTTGCAGGTGAAGAAGAGATCCGAAGCCTTTCTTTCGACCATCAGCTTGAACAACGGCTTGGTGTTCATCACCTGCGAAGGAACGTCGGGCGACGCAGACATTAGGAGCCTGTCCGAGTGTTCATTTGCCTTCACTCATCGTTGTCGCTTCCTCATTGGGTTGTACCCAACCGCGTCGGCTCCGCCTCGATTGAAGGCAAATCCGTCTTAGGTAAGGCCACGGGGAACACTCGGACAGGCTCCTTAGAACACCTGGCCTTCTTCTTCCTCGACGATCTGCAGCGATTGACCACCCTCTTCCGGATTCTTCATCTCCCGCTTGCTCTCGAGCTTCACGCGCAGGCGCAACTCGTTCTTGGAATCCGCATTGCGCAGCGCATCTTCGTAGGAGATCAAACCCGCCTCATACAGATCGAACAGCGCCTGGTCGAAGGTCTTCATCCCAAGACGGTTGGATCGCGACATCACTTCCTTGATCTTGGAGACTTCGCCCTTGAAGATCAAATCCGAGATCAAGGGTGAGGCCAGCATGATTTCCATGGCCGCGATGCGGCCGGATCCGGCTTCGCGCGGTATCAGGCGTTGCGAGATCAACGCTCGTATGTTCAGGCTCAAATCCATGAGCAGCTGCTCACGCCGCTCTTCAGGAAAGAAATTGATGATGCGGTCGATCGCCTGGTTCGAGCTGTTGGCGTGCAGGGTGGCCAACACCAAGTGCCCCGTCTCGGCGAATTGAATGCCGTACTCCATGGTTTCGCGGTCGCGAATTTCCCCGATGAGAATCACATCCGGCGCTTGACGCAGGGTGTTCTTCAGAGCCAAGTGCCAGCTCTCGCAATCGACGCCGACTTCGCGGTGCGTGACCACGCAGCCCTTGTGGGCATGCACGTATTCCACCGGATCTTCGATGGTGACGATATGGCCCCGGGTCTTCTCGTTCCGATACCCCACCATTGCCGCGAGCGAAGTGGATTTACCGGAGCCGGTGCCGCCCACCAGAATCACGAAGCCGCGCTTCGAGAGGACGACCTCCTTCAGTATGGGAGGCAACTCGAGTTCCTCGAACGTCGGGATCTTGGCGTTGATGGTCCGCAGCACCGCGCCCGTGAACCCCTGCTGCACGAACGCGCTGACGCGAAAGCGGCCGATCCCGGGAGGTGCAATGGCGAAATTGCATTCCTTGGAGGCGTCGAATTCCTTGGTTTGCCGGTCGTTCATGATGGCGCGCACGAGGCCTGCGCTCTGCTCGGCGCTCAAGGATCGGTCCGATTGCGGCCGGATTTCGCCGTCCACCTTGATCGCCGGCGGAAAGCCGGCGGTGATGAAGAGGTCGGAACCCTTCTTTTCGACCATTCGCCGCAGCAGGTCTTGCATGAGGCGTATTGCTTGTTCGCGTTCCATTAGATGCTGTCCTTGTTCTGCGCTTTGTACTTCGCCTCTTCGCGGCTGACGACGCCCTTTTGCACCAGTTCCTGCAGACACTGATCGAGGGTTTGCATGCCCTGGCCCTGCCCCGTCTGAATCGCCGAATACATTTGCGCAATTTTGCCTTCGCGGATCAAGTTTCGTATAGCGGGCGTGCCTATCATGATTTCGTGCGCCGCAATACGGCCTCCGCCGACCCGCTTCATCAACGTTTGCGATATGACGGCCCGCAGACTCTCGGACATCATGGCGCGCACCATCTCCTTTTCCGCCGCCGGGAACACGTCCACGATACGGTCGATGGTCTTCGCGGCGGAACTCGTGTGCAGAGTGCCGAACACCAGATGCCCGGTCTCGGCCGCGGTCAACGCCAAGCGGATGGTCTCCAGGTCGCGCATTTCGCCGACGAGCACTACGTCGGGATCTTCGCGCAGCGCCGAGCGCAGCGCTTCGCTGAACCCAAGGGTATCGCGGTGCACCTCTCGCTGATTGACGAGGCAGCGTTTGCTTTCATGCACGAACTCTATCGGATCTTCGATCGTGATAATGTGATCGGGACGGTTGTCATTGCAGTGATTGACCATGCCCGCGAGCGTCGTCGACTTGCCTGAGCCGGTCGGCCCGGTGACCAGCACGAGACCGCGGGGAAGCATGCATAGATCTTTGAATGTCTTGGGGGCGTTCAATTCGTCGAGGGTGAGGATCGTGGACGGAATGTTGCGGAATACCGCCCCGGCGCCGCGATTTTGGTTGAAAGCGTTGACCCGGAAGCGTGCAAGTTTGGGGATTTCAAACGAAAAATCCGTCTCGAAGAACTCTTCGAACGCCTTGCGCTGCTTGTCGTTCATGATGTCGTACACCATGCTGTGCACTTCTTTGTGCACCAATGCAGGCATGTTGACGCGCTTCATGTCGCCGTCCACGCGAATCATCGGCGGGACCCCCGCCGACAGATGTAGGTCCGACGCATTGTTCTTCACCGCAAAGGCGAGAAGCTGCGCGATATCAACCGCCATTTACGGCTCCTAATTCGGCTGGTTTAAGCCACCAGCAGTATATAAGAGGGTGTCGTCACCCAATATGTTAATTAGTCCGCAGAATTCGACGCTTCATGTGAACCACGTCCGGTCTCGGATACGTCAGGCCGCCCTGGCCGCCGGCCGAGACCCGGCGGCGGTTACCTTGGTCGCCGTCGCCAAGGCGCAGACTGCCGAAACCATTCGAGCGGCCGCCACGGCGGGCGTCACGGATTTCGGCGAAAGCTACCTCCAAGAGGCTTTGCCCAAGTTGGAGGCGCTCGCCGACCTCGCGCTGCGCTGGCACTTCGTCGGCGGCATTCAATCGAACAAGACCCGTGCGATTGCCGAACGCTTCGATTGGGTGCACAGCATCGATCGTTTGAGCATCGCCAGGCGCCTGTCGGAGCAGCGACCCTTCCACGGGCCGCCGCTGAACCTGTGCATCCAGGTCGAGCTGGTGCCGGAACCGAATAAGGGCGGGGTTGAGCCTGGACGGCTCGCACAGCTCGCGGCCGCAACCGCGGAGCTGCCCAGGGTACGCTTGCGCGGGCTGATGTGCGTACCGCCGCCGCAACCGAGTGTGGCCGCCGAACGGGCGGTTTTTGCGCGCCTTCGCGCCCTGCTCGAAGAGTTGAACGCGGGTGGCCACGCGCTCGATACACTGTCGATGGGGATGAGTGGCGACTTCGAAT
>DATMNF010000013.1:0-12094 GCA_035569355.1 Steroidobacteraceae bacterium | reverse complement strand
CGGCCTGTGGGCGAACTTGCGAGATCAGGATTTCGTGCGTTTCGCGCAGAGCGCCGGCAAACCGTTGCGTGAGTCCCTGACCGATCTTGGGACCCAGGCGGTCGAGGCCTCCGCACCGTACAGCGACAACACCAGTGCGGCAGCGCTGCGCTGGCGGGCAGCGTGAGCATCCGGCCGAGCGGGCGGGCACCCGACGAATTGCGAGAACTCCAATTCGAGCGCGGCTATACCAAGCACGCGGAAGGCTCGGTGCTCGTGGCTTTCGGCGCGACGCGGGTGTTGTGCACGGCGAGCATCGAAGACACCGTGCCGTCATTCCTTCGCGGCCAGGCGCAGGGCTGGGTAACGGCCGAGTACGGCATGCTGCCGCGGGCCACCCATACGCGTTCGGCACGCGAGGCGGCGCGCGGCAAGCAGACCGGCCGCACCCAGGAAATTCAGCGCCTGATCGGCCGCGCGCTCCGGGCGGTGGTCGACCTCAAGGGTCTGGGGGAACGCACCGTGACCGTCGATTGCGACGTGCTGCAGGCGGATGGCGGTACCCGAACTGCTGCCATAACGGGCGGTTTCGTGGCCCTGGCGGACGCCATCGACACTCTGCTCAAGCGACGCGCCATCGCGGCGAGCCCTCTGCATGGCCAGGTGGCCGCGGTGTCCGTCGGGATCTACCGCGGCACGCCGGTGCTCGATCTGGACTACGCCGAGGACTCGAATGCGGAAACGGACATGAACGTGGTCATGAACAGCGGCGGCGGCTTCGTCGAGGTGCAGGGCACCGCCGAGGGGCATGCATTTCGCCGCCACGAGTTGGATCAGTTGCTGGACCTCGCAACCGCAGGGATAGCGCGCTTGCATGCTGCCCAGCAGAGCGCACGCGCCGGGTAGGGACTCACGTGCGCCGCGAGCCGCTCATTGTCGCAACCGCCAATCCAGGCAAGCTGCGCGAGTTTCGCGCGTTGCTGGCCGACCTGCCGTTCGAGCTCTACAGCTTGGCCGAGCTTCGGATCAGCCCGCCCGAAGAGTCCGGCGAGAGCTTTCTCGAAAACGCCATGTTGAAGGCGCGGCACGCTGCTGCGGCCGCGCTGGCCTCGGAGTGGCGCGGGGCTGCATCGCCCGAGATTGCAGCGATCGCAGACGACTCTGGACTCGAAGTCGACGCTCTCGGCGGCGCACCGGGCATATTTTCGGCTCGCTACGCCGGGGACGGGTGCGACGACGCAGCGAACAACGCAAAACTGCTGAAGGCTCTGGCGGGCAAGCCCCCTCAAGAGCGCCGCGCGCGCTATCGATGCGCTTTGGTGTGCGTGTTTGCGCCTTCCAGCGCGGCGCCGTTGATAGCCGAGGGTGCTTGGGAGGGATCGATCATCGACACGCCGTTGGGTGCGGGCGGTTTTGGCTACGACCCTTATTTTTGGCTGCCGGACTTGGGAATGACGGCGGCGCAGCTCGCGCCTGCGGAAAAGAATCGCCTCAGTCACCGCGGCATTGCCATGCGCGCGCTGCGCGGGCAACTGGCGTCGCGCACATGACCGGCCCGGCGCTCGCCTTGTACGTGCACATGCCTTGGTGCGTGCGCAAGTGTCCGTACTGCGATTTCAATTCGCACCAATTGAAATCGGCCGCGCCCGACACGGCGTACATCGACGCACTGATTCATGACTTCGACACGGAACTGCCGCGGGTGCGGGAGCGCAGGATAGACACGGTGTTCTTCGGCGGCGGCACGCCGAGCCTGTTTCAACCCGAGGATTTCAGCCGGCTGCTCGGCGCATTGCGACAGCGGATCGCATTTGCCGATGACGTGGAGGTGACCCTCGAGGCCAATCCGGGCACGATCGAGCGCGGGCGATTCGCCGGATATCGAGACGCCGGCATCAATCGGGTGTCGCTGGGCGCTCAGACCTTTACGCAGCACGCGCTCGAAGCGTTGGGGCGCATTCACTCGGCGGACGACACCCACCGCGCGATAGCGGAATTGCGCGCGGCGCGGCTCGACAATTTCAATCTCGATTTGATGTATGCCCTGCCGGCTCAGACGCCGGATGAGGCGCTCGAGGACGTGCGTATCGCGTGCGCGCTCGAGCCTTCGCACATTTCCTACTACCATCTCACGCTCGAGCCCCAGACGGTGTTTCATGCGCGCCCGCCGCATCTGCCGGACGAGGATGCTGCCTGGCAGATTCAATCCGCGGGTCAAGAATTATTGGCCGAGGCGGGGTATGCGCAGTACGAAGTCTCGGCGTATGCGCGCGAAGGCGCGCGTTGCCGGCACAATCTCAACTACTGGCTGTTCGGCGATTATCTCGGGATTGGCGCCGGCGCGCACGGAAAAATCAGTCTCGCGCCTCCGCAACGCATCCTGCGGACCATCAAGCCCAAGCAGCCGCGCGAGTACCAAGAAGAGGCGCGCCGCGCGGGCGCCGGCCTTGCGGCGGCGGTGGGCGAGAGCGCATTCATCGCCCCCGAGAATTTGCCGTTCGAATTCATGCTGAATGCGCTGCGTCTCAATGAGGGGTTCACCGTTCACGATTACTGCCGGCAAACGGGACTTGATCTGGATTCGGTAGCGGTAAAACTGGCCGAAGCTCAAGGGCGCGGGCTCTTGGAGGGCAGTTCCGAGGGCTGGCATCCGACCGAACTCGGTCGTCGGTTCCTAAATGATCTCCAGGCAAGTTTTCTCCCTTGAGCGTTATGCACACGGAGGCCTCGGCCCCCACAAAGGGGCACCTTACGACACATTGCATCTGCAGTAGGTCAGGTGCGTCTCCTAATACCCTGAAATATAATAGAAAAGTGGCTTGTCTATTTTTTGATCAAGTTAACAATTACTCGAATTTCTGCTGTTTCAATTAGGTGACTTGGCCGCCGTCCACAGACTTATCCACAGTTTTTGTGGACAAACGGGCAAGCGGCGGCCCCACAAGGCATTATGTCAAAGGCATTGTCCTGGTTTGGTGTATCGGATAATATGATCGGCCCGACTTCTCGCGTCCGGTCTTGGTGGCCGACCTCGAGACGTAGAGGGGATTTAAGGCGTGGCGAAGCGCACCTTCGGGTCTCTTCGATTCTGCCGATTGCTGTCACATCGAGGTTCCTATGAAAGCCGGCATCCATCCAGAATACAAAGCCATCACGGTCACGTGCACCTGCGGCAACAAGTTCGAGACGCGTTCGACCATCGGCCAAGATCTGCAGGTCGAAGTCTGTTCCAATTGCCACCCGTTCTATACGGGCAAGCAAAAAATTGTGGATACCGGCGGCCGCGTCGATAAATTCCGCAAAAAGTACGCTGCGGCGTCGAAAGCTTAGACGCCGGGCCGCGCGAACCTAGCGCCAGATTCTCCGCGCTTCGATGCGCGCGCTTCAGACGGGCTCCCTTGATTCCGATGTACGGCCGTGCAAGGCTGCGGAACCTTAGGCGAACACCCGTCGGAAAAGCTCATGAGCACGAAATTCGAACTCAAGAATCTGGCGACCGGAAAGACGAGCCCAATGAACGCCATTTCGGGGACCATCGGCCCCGAAGCGATCGACATTTCCAACCTGACCAAAGAGCAAGGGGTGTTTACTTTCGATCCCGGCTTCATGGCCACGGCAAGCACCGAAAGCAAGATCACCTACATCGACGGCGACTTGGGGCTGCTCTTGTATCGCGGCTATCCGGTGGAGCAGCTTGCGGAGAAGTCGAGCTTTCTCGAAGTGGCGAATCTGCTGATCAACGGGGATTTGCCCTCCAAGAAGGAGGTTTGCGCGTTCCAGAATTCGATCATGCGCCACACCATGGTCAACGAACAATTGCTGCGATTTTTCCAGGGTTTCCATCACAACGCACATCCGATGGCCATGGTCTCCGCGGTGGTCGCTTCGATGGCGGCGTTCTACCACGACACCACCGACATCGAGAACCCGCGGCATCGGGAGATTTTCGCGCATCGGATCATTGCGAAACTGCCGACCATTGCGGCCGCGGCCTACAAGCACACGCTCGGCCAGCCGTTCATCTACCCGCGCAACGACCTGCGCTACTGCGCGAACATGCTCAACATGTTCTTCGCGGTCCCGTGCGAGCCGTATGCGATCGACCCCGTCGCTGCCGAAGCGCTGGATCTCCTGTTCATTCTGCATGCCGATCACGAGCAGAACGCCAGCACATCGACGGTGCGCCTGGCCGGCAGCACCGGTGCGAACCCGTACGCCGCGATATCGGCCGGCGTATCCGCTCTGTGGGGACCCGCGCATGGCGGCGCCAACGAAGCGGTGCTGAACATGCTGGACGGAATCGGTTCGGTGGCCAACATCGACAAATTCCTGGGGCGCGTCAAGGACAAGAGCGATCACGTGCGGTTGATGGGATTCGGGCACCGCGTCTACAAGAACTTCGATCCGCGCGCCAAGATCATCCGCGGCATGTGCTATCGCGTGCTCGAGAAGCTGGGCAAGACCGATAATCCGTTGTTCGAGCTGGCGCTCAAATTGGAGGAAATTGCGCTCAAGGACGATTACTTCGTGTCGCGCAAACTGTATCCGAACGTGGATTTCTACTCCGGCATCATCTACAGCGCGCTCGGAATTCCGCGCTCGATGTTCACTGTGATGTTTGCGATCGCGCGCACTGCCGGGTGGGTGGCGCAGTGGCAGGAGATGGTGTCCGATCCTCACATGAGGATCGGCAGGCCGCGCCAGCTCTACACCGGTCCAACACAGCGGGACTATTTGCCGATAGATAAGCGCTGATCGATGGGGGGCCACACCCACGCTTACCTACTGGCGCTGCTGCTCGGCGGGACCGCGAACGCCGCCTTCGCCGACAATCCGTGTCCGAGCCCGGCGGGACCCGTCGCCTTGGGCAGCGCGCAATGGAACGGCTGGGGTCGGAGTCCCGACAATACGAGATACCAGCCCGAGCCTGCGATTCGCGCGAGCGACGTGGCGAAACTTGCGTTGAAATGGTCCTTTGGCGCTGCGAACGGCACGGAATTCGGTCAACCTACCGTCGTGGACGAGCGGCTCTTCGTCGCCAGCTCCTCGGGCCGCGTCTACTCGCTCGATTCGAAAACAGGGTGCATTTATTGGACCTATGACGCCGCCGCGGGCAGCCGCACCGCGGTTACGATCGGCGAGCTTGCGCGCGCCAAAATCGCCGCCCTGCCGAGGAAGTTGAAACGCACGCTGGCGCACCTCGATGTCATCAAGGCGCCGAGCGCCGCGTTCTTCGGCGACGACGCCGGAACGGTGTATGCGCTCGATGCGCAGAAGGGGACTTTGTTATGGAAGACGCAAGTCGACACCCACCCGCTTGCGCGCATCGTCGGAACGCCGACGCTATACAACGATCGGCTGTACGTCGCCGTGGCCTCGGCCGAGGAGGCCGCGGCCGCGAACCCAAGCTACAGCTGCTGCACGTTTCGCGGCAGCGTGGTCGCGCTCGACATCGTGGCCGGCAGGCCTCAGTGGAAGAGCTATACGGTGCTCGAAGAGCCTCAGCCGACCCGCAAGAACAGCGCCGGCATCCAGGAATTCGGCCCGGCGGGCGCCGCGATCTACTCTTCTCCGACGATCGACGCCAAGCGCAATGTGCTGTACGTCGCGACCGGCAGCTCCGCCACCCAAGTCGAGCAATCTCTGACGGACGCCGTCGTGGCCTTCGACTTGGCAGACGGCAAGCTACGCTGGGTCAAGCAATTGGTCCGGCCGGATGCGGGAACGGCCGCAGCCGGCTTTTCGAGTTCCCCGGTCCTGCGGACTCTGGCGACAGGCAATCAAATCCTACTGGCGGCACAAAAGTCGGGCGTCGTCTATGGCCTCGATCCGGATCACGGCGGCGAGATCCTGTGGCAGACAAGAATCGGCGATTCCGCGGCGGGCGCCGGGCCGGGTCCCTTCTTCACGAGCGCAGGCGTGGCGGGTGCGCCGGGCGGGGTGGCCTCCGGCAGTGCCGCGGACCATCGCAGTTTCTACGTCGCGATCTCGGGTTTGCTGGCTCAACCCGCCAATGCGAGCGGGAGCTTGACGGCGCTCGACATGACGACCGGTGCTGCGCGCTGGCACACGGCCGCGCCGGAACCCGGCTGCACCTGGACCGGCCCCCCCTGCTCGCACGCACAAGCGCAAGCGGTCACCGTCATGCCGGGGGGCGCATTTTCAGGATCCATGGACGGGCATTTGCGCGCCTATTCCACCATTGACGGGAAGATTCTCTGGGACTTCGACACGGCTAGGGACTTTCAAACCAAGAATGGAATCAAGGCAAGCGGGGGACCCCTCGATCACGGTGGAGCCACCATCGTGAACGGCACCGTGTATGTCAATTCCGGCAACGCCCTGCTCGCCTTTTCGGTCGATGGAAAATAAGGACTCGAAATCACCCATGACATCTTTCAAGCAGCTCGCGTCGACGGGCATCTGTTCAGCGTGCATTTTCTATGCGGCGGTCGCTCCTGCAGCGTCCGCTCGCTCGCCCGAGGCAGCCCAGGCGCCGGCGATCGAAAATGCGGTGGTGAAGGTCTTCGCGACCATGCGCTATCCGGATCCCTTCAAGCCCTGGACCAAGCAGGCGCCCAGCGAAGTGACCGCCTCGGGCGTCGTCATCGAGGGCAAGCGCATCCTGACGAACGCCCACGTGGTGCTGTATGCCAGCCAGGTACAGATTCAGTCGAATGCAGCGGGCGACAAGTTGCCGGCCACCGTCGTCGCGGTTGCTCCCGGCATCGACCTAGCCGTCCTCAAGCTCGACGATGAGGCGTTCTTCGACACCCATCCTCCACTGGCCCGTGCCGGCAACCTGCCGCGCATCAAGGATGCCGTCCTCGCATACGGGTTCCCGACCGGCGGCAATTCGCTGTCCATCACCAAGGGAATCGTGTCGCGCATCGAGTTCGTGGCCTACAACTATCCGGTCTCGGGCTTGCGCATCCAAGTCGATGCCGCGATCAACCCCGGAAACAGCGGCGGCCCCGCGATCGCCGGCGACAAGATGATCGGTCTTGCCTTCAGCAAGCTCGGAGGCGACACGCAGAACATCGGCTACATCATCCCGAACGAAGAAGTGGAACTTTTCTTGAAGGACATCGCCGACGGCCGCTACGACGGCAAGCCCGCTATGTACGACGAGCTTCAAACGCTGGAGAATCCCGCGTTGCGCGACTACCTCAAGCTTGACAAGAGCGTCCAGGGCATGGTGGTCCACCGTCCCGACAAGCCCGACGCCTCGTACCCCCTGAAGGAGTGGGACATCTTGACACGGATCGGCAACACGCCGATCGACAATCAAGGGATGATCAAGCTGGACAAGGATCTGCGGGTCAGCTTCGCCTATCTCATTCAGCGCATGGCCAGCAACGGCACGGTGCCGATGACCATCGTCAGAGCCGGTAAGCCCCAAGAGATTCGACTGCCGGTGTCGGCGCAGCACGCGACGCTCGTCGCCGATCTGCACGGCGGTTACCCTTCTTATTTCATTTACGGCCCGCTGGTGTTTTCACCGGCAACCTGGCAACTGGTATCGAACTTCGAGAACAATGCGGGTCTCTTGCGCATCTTGGGTGCGGTGAAGAGTCCGCTGATCACGCGAGCCCTCGATCCTCCCGATGCGGAAACAGAAGAGTTCGTGGTCATCTCCTCGCCGTTCTTCCCGCACAAGCTTGCCAATGGCTACTCGAATCCCGCCGGATCGGTGGTGGGTTCCATCAACGGCACGCACGTGCGCAGCCTCAAGCACCTCGTGGCGCTGCTGCGCGATCTGAGGGATCCCTTCGTCACCATCGAGTTCGACCAGAAGGGCAATGAGGCGTTGGTGTTTTCGCGCGCGGCGATGTTGGCGGCCACCGATGACATCTTGACCGACAACGGGGTTCGCGCCCAGGGTTCGCCCGACATCATGGCGGTTTGGCAAGAGAAGGCCGAGAAGTGAGGCTGTCCGGCGCGTGCTGCTTGGGGACGCGCGCGGGCCATGCGCCCCGAAAAATTAATTGGTCTCGACGAGCTCCGACACTTCCCGCGCATCCGCCCGCTTCATGGGCCGCCCGTCGACGGGCGAGTACGGCGATTGGCGGATTCCGTCGATTGGGAACACGGTCGCATCAACGGTCCGACCATTCGCCTCGAAACGCAGTGCCGGATAGTTGACGCTGCGTTCGGCGTCCATTTTGACGCGCCGTTCGTAGAATTCGTGGGGCACGCCGATTTCGAGAAGCCGGATGGCGACCGACTCGGAGGCGTCCGCGAACAAATGCAAGTTAATGTCGCTGTAGGCCGTGGCGGTGCCCGTGAGCACCGAGCCTACGAGCCGCGGCTGGAATTCCCCGAGCATGCGCATGGTGTCCAGGGCGATGCGGCGCTGCTCTTTGAGGGTGTGATCGTGGGAATCGCGCCCAAAAAGGCGCTGGTGCGCGCGCAAGGCCGCTTCGATTTCGATGTTCTTCGGCAACACGGAGACATCGTTCACCCCGAGGCGATCGGCCGCCTTGCGTTTCGCTTGCAGGAAATCCTCGATGCCGTGTTCTGCCATGAGCCGCGCGGCTTCCTGCGCGAGAGCGCGGCGCAAATCCTCGGCACGCTGCGAAAACTTCTTGGGCATGGGGCTCCTTGAGCTTCTAGAATAGCGGTTTATCGCCGTCGTTCATCGGATTCGAGTTATTCGGCCCCTCGTACACTTCGGGCTTGGGTAGATTGCCTTCGATGAATTTCTCCATGATGCCATTCGGATTGTCGGAACTCGCGAGTAAACCCGTCTCCGGCGCGATGCGCACCGTGACTATGCCGTCCGGCACGGGTACTCCGCGCTTGGGGGCGCCGGCCAGCGCTTCGTGCATGAAGTAGGTCCAGGTAGGTACTGCCACGTGAGCGCCTTCTTCGCCTTCACCCAGTGAGCGATCTTGATCGAATCCGGTCCACACGGTTGTGACGAGATCGCCATTGAAGCCGTTGAACCAGGCATCGCGAAAATCGCTGGTCGTGCCCGTTTTGCCCGCGACATCCTCGCGATTCAGGGAGCGGGCGCGTACCCCGGTGCCGCGCCGAATCACGTCCTTCATCATATCGGCCAAGAGAAAGGCCACCTGCGGCCTGATGATCTGCGGCGCCAGATTCTTGGCCGGAATCAGGGTCCTGCCGTCGTGCGGCGCTTCGTCGATCTGCACCGAACGGGCGCCCGCGGCGGTTGGGCCGCCCTTCACGGCGGGCGGATCGCTGACGCGATCGCACTCGAAGCAAGCCACGGCAGGCGCTGCCTGCTGCAATACTTTTCCGCTTGCGTCTTCGATCCGGTCGATGGTGTAGGCGCTTACCTTGTACCCCCCGTTGGCAAACGTCGAATAACCGATCGCCACCTGCAGCGGACTCAATTCGGCGGTGCCGAGTGCCAGGGTCAAGTCATTCGGCAATTGCGACTTGTCGAAGCCGAAGCGGGTCACGTAATTCCAGGTGTACTCCCCGCCGATGGCGCGCATCAGCCGCACCGACACCAGGTTTCGCGAGTGCACCAGAGCCTCGCGCAGCCGGATCGGACCAAAAAACCGGTTCTCGTTTTCTCGCGGCCTCCACGCCTGCTCCGTCCCCGTTTCGTCGATCACGATGGGGGCGTCCAAAACGATGCTTGCCGGGGTATAGCCCTTGTCGAACGCGGCCGCATAGACGAAAGGCTTGAAACCGGACCCCGGCTGGCGCCTCGCCTGAGTGACCCGGTTGTACTTGCTTTGGAAGTAGTCAAAGCCTCCGATGAGGGCCACCACGGCGCCGTCTTTCGGGTCCACCGACACGAGAGCGCTTTGCGCCTCCGGCACTTGCACGAACAGCAAGGAGTCGGCCGTTCGGCCGACGGTGTAGATCACATCGCCCCGGGTCAAGATCTCGGACGCCTGAGTCGGCCAGCGGTCGGTCTTTTCATCAGGTAATTCGCGCCTGGCCCAGGAGAGCTTCTCCCACGGCAGGGTGGCTTCCCCCAAATCCTTGACGTAGATCTTGGCGCTTTTCGCGTCGACCTTCTCTACGATCGCAGGCTTGAGGCCGCCGATCATTGGAAACTCCTCGAGCTGGCCGTCAAGGTCCTTCGGGCCGCTGAACTTGGAAAGATCCACCTTGGCGACCGCACCGCGAAACCCATGGCGGCGATCGTATTCCAAGAGCCCGGTTCGCAGTGCCACGGTTCCGGCCGCCTGCAGGCGCGAATCGATGGTGGTGAATACTTTGTAGCCCGCCGTGTACACGCCATCGCCGAACTTGGCCTGCATTTCATTGCGCACCATTTCGGCGACGTAGGGGGCGTCCGCTTCGACCGAAGAGCCATGGAGCCTCGATTCCATCGGGCTATTCTTCGCCTCATCATATTCGGCCTGAGTGATGTAACCGAGGTCCAGCATCCTTCCCAAGACGTGGGCGCGCCGCACTTTGGCCGCTTCGGCGCTCGCCACCGGATTGACCACCGAGGGAGCGGTCGGAATCCCCGCCAGGGTTGCCATTTCGGCCACGGTCAGTTGGTCCAGGCTCTTGCCGAAATACACTTCCGCCGCAGCGGCAACGCCGTAGGCGCGCTGGCCGAGGAAGATCTTATTGACGTACAGCGAGAAAATCTCTTCCTTGCTGAATTCGGCCTCCATCAGCAGCGAAATGTAGATCTCGCTCATTTTGCGTTTCATGTCGCGCCGCGGCGTAAGAAACATGTCTCGGGCGACCTGCATGGTGATGGTGCTTGCCCCCTGGCGGATGCCGCCCGCCCGGGCATTGGCCACCGCTGCGCGCAAAATCCCTTGCCAATCAACACCATGGTGCCTGAAGAAGCGATCGTCTTCGGTTGCCAGGAACGCCTGGATGAGCTTTTTGGGGATCTGTTCGTAGCGCACCGGGATCCGGCGCTGCTCGCCGATGGCGGCGATCAATTTGCCGTCGCGGGTATAAACCCGAAGCGGAACCTGCAGTTGCACGTCCCGCAAGCTGTCCACGGCCGGTAGGGCGGGCTTCAAGTAGACATAAGCACATACGTTTGCGAACGCAATTAACGCTATTACACCAACCAGAACCGCACAAATGCGCGAGATGAGAACTAGGTAACGTCCGGCCACGTAAAACAGCCCTAACTTATTGCAGCGGCGATATTGCAGATGCATATTACCGCCGGTCACAGGGGCATACTCATCGAAAGATGAGGACGCAAAGCCACCGGTCCTCGAGGTTTCAGCCTAAGGACAGCGGGGTTGCCAGACCAAGCTTAACCAAAACGCCCTTTTTAGCATGGGCGACGAGGTCTGAACGATGACTCGACGCGCGTTCTTCGATCGCGACGGAAACGTCGCAGATGCCACTTTGCGTCCGCGCCCGGGTCTGGCGGTGATTACCGTGAGTAGCTTCACGGTCCATTTAACAGTTTCTTGCTAAGTTTGCGCGGGCTGAGTAGTCTCGTGCAGCGGTTTCGACCTCCAAGGTACTGAGCGTAAAAGGAAAAAAGCGGGATGTGGTCGTTCGGTAAAAGATATCGTCCGCTTTTGGGACTTGACATAACCACCTCGTCGGTGAAGCTCATCGAGCTCGCGATGTCGGGTGGCCAGTATCGCGTTGAATCCTATGCCGCGGAACCCACCCCGCATAACGCCATCAACGAAAAGGCGATCGTGGACGCGGAGGCGGTCGGCGAGGCGATTCGGCGCGCAGTGAAGCGCTCCGGCGCCAAGAGCCGGTTGGCCGCCATCGCGATCTCGGGCGACGCCGCGATCACCAAAGTGATCCAAATGCCGAAGACTCTGGGCGAGAACGAACTCGAAGGCCAGGTCGAGATGCAGGCCGACCAGTACATTCCGTTTCCCATGGAGGAAGTCAGCTACGACTATCAAGTGGTAGGTCCGTCGGAGAAGGACCCGGACATGCTCGACGTGCTCTTGGTCGCCACGCGCACCGAGAATGTCGAACAGCGCCAAGCAGCCGTGCAAGCCTCGGGGCTCACGGCTCACCTCGTCGACGTGGAAGCGTTCGCACTCGAGAATGCCTGTGCGTTGATGCGTCATCAGATGCCGGACGGCGGCCTCGACCGCACCGTCGCGGTCGTCGACTTCGGCGCCAGCAGCACGACGTTCAGCGTACTGCGCGACATGCGAGTCATCTATACGCG
>DATMNF010000012.1:0-6026 GCA_035569355.1 Steroidobacteraceae bacterium | reverse complement strand
GTCGATAGCGGGGTAACGCAGGAGCGGATGGCTTTGCCGTCCAAATGCACCGTGCAGGCGCCGCAGAGCGCCATTCCGCAGCCGAACTTGGTCCCGGGCAAGCCGGCGACCTCACGGACGGCCCACAGCAACGGCATATTGGGATCGGCATCCAGGGTCGTGGGTTTGCCATTGAGTACGAACGATGTGGACATTGATACCTCCGCTCGGGTTCGGCAGATTCTACCAGGGTGCATCCGTAAGCCGTTCGCGGCCGAATTACTCTCACTGACAGAACTGGAGCGACCTACCATTCGCCGCCCTTCATTGCACCTGAGTATAGCGACGTGCGCAGCCTTGATGCTTGCAGTCCTACAAACGGCGGCCGCGGCTGCGGTTCCCTGGCAGTCCCAGTGGGGCGATGCCGTGTTTGCCCGCGCCGCGCGCGAGCATCGCTTCGTGCTGCTCGATCTGCACGCCGTGTGGTGCCACTGGTGTCACGTCATGGACGATGAGACTTACGGCGACAGCCGAGTGCAGGCACTGATTGCGGGCAACTACGTTGCGGTCAGCATCGACGCCGACAGCGATCCGGATCTCGCCAGCCGCTACGGCGATTGGGGGTGGCCCGCGACGATTGTGCTCGCGCCCGACGGCACTGAAATCGTGAAGCGGCGAGGGTTCATCCCCGCCGCGCAAATGGCGTCGCTGTTGAAAGCGATCGTGGAGGATCCGAGTCCCGGGCCATCCGTCCAACCCGCCGTCGTGATCGGCGGCGCCGCAGCTGCGGAGCTCGGCGCACCCGAGCGCGCCGCACTCACCAAGGCCTTCGACGAACTCTACGACGATCAGCACGGAGGCTGGGGTGATGTGCACAAATTCGTCGATGCGAACGCGCTGGAGTTCAGCTATGCGGAAATCGACGCCGGCGACAGCACAGCTTTGCGGCGCGCGCGGCAGACGCTCGATGCGAACTTGCATCTGATCGATCCCGTGTGGGGAGGCGTCTACCAATACTCCGACGAGGTCGACTGGTTATCGCCGCATTTCGAGAAGCTGATGTCATTTCAGGCGGACGACTTGCGCCTGTATAGCGAAGCCTATGCGCGCTGGCACGATCCGCGTCATCTCACGGCGGCCAAGGCGCTGTACGGCTATATGACGACGTTTCTTGCCGCACCCGACGGCGGATTCTACGCCAGCCAGGACGCCGACGTATCGGCCGAGATCAGCGGACATGAGTTCTATCGGAAGGACGACGTCGGCCGGCGCGCCCTCGGCATGCCGCGCGTCGATCGGCACGAATATGCGCGCGAAACCGGCTGGGCGATTCGCGCGCTCAGCAAGTATTACGACGTAACCGGCGATGCGAAGGCGCTCGCCACGGCCGAACGGGCGGCGCGCTGGGCGAAGCAGAACCGCACGCTCCCCGGCGGCGCCTTCATCCACGACGCGCGAGATCATCGCGGCCCGTTTCTGGACGACCATCTGGCGATGAGCCAGGCGTTCGTCGCCTTGTATCGCTCGAGCGGCGAGCGGCTCTGGCTCGAAGACGCAGCGGCCGCACTCGATTCCATAAACGAACATCTGCGCGACGCCCAAGCGGGGTACATCGCCGCGCCGAGCGGCGCCGGCGGGCGCGGCGTGTTTCGCCACGCCGTGCGCCAGCCCGAGCAGAACGCCGCCCTGGTGCGCGTGGCGAATCTCGTTTACCGCTACACGGGCAACGCTCGATACCAGCGCATGGCGGCGCATGGCATGAGGTATCTCGCTGCCTTCGCCAAGGCTGCTCCCGCACAATTGCGCGCGGAGATTCTGTTGGCCGATCGTGAACTATCCGGCGCGCCGATTCACATCACCGTGGTCGGCCATAAGGGCGACCCCGCTGCGCAGGCTTTGCATTCCGCGGCGTTGCGCTATCCGACCGACTATCTACAGGTCGACTGGTGGGATCGCGACGAAGGCAACGCCTTGAATCCGAACATTCAGTACCCACAGCTCGACCGGGCCGCGGCCTTCGCGTGCTCGCAAAACGCCTGTTCGACGCCGATGTTCGATGCGGCCAACATCGAGCCGGTAGTGCGTCGCCTCAGTCGTCAGTGACATCCTCGCCGGGAAACAGGGCGTCGTTGAAGCCGAATAGCGCCAGGTCTCGAATGCGGCGCGGGTAGAGGATCCCGTCGAGATGATCCACCTCATGCTGCACCACCCGGGCATGAAAGTCCTTGACCGTGCGGTCGATCGGCGAACCGGCCTCATCGAAGCCGGTATAACGCAAATCCCGATAGCGGGGTACCACGCCCCGCATGCCAGGCACCGATAGGCATCCCTCCCAACCGTCCTCCTGCTGCTCGCTCAGCGGCGTCAGGAGGGGGTTGATCAGCACCGTGAAGGGCACCGGATCCGCCTCGGGATACCGCTGATTCTGATCAAAACCGAAGATGACGACGCGCAAACCCACCCCGATTTGCGGTGCAGCGAGACCGGCCCCATCGAGATGGCGCATGGTGTCCCGCATATCGGCCAGAAGGGTTTCGAGCTCCGGGGTGCCGAACCTCTGGACCGGTGCGGCGATCTGGAGGAGGCGCGGATCGCCCATTTTGAGAACTTCGCGTATTGCCATGGTTGCGAGTATCTTAGCGGCCTTTTCTGTGTGAGCCTATGAGGGTATGCCCGGTCGTTTATACATAAAAACCTTCGGTTGCCAGATGAATGAGTACGATTCCGGCAAAATGCGGGATGTGCTCGAGACCGCCCATGGCATGACCCGTACCGACGATCCGGCCGAGGCCGACGTGCTGCTGGTCAACACCTGTTCGGTGCGGGAAAAGGCCCAGGAGAAGGTGTTTTCGTTGCTGGGCGAGTGGCGGTTGTTCAAGCAACAGCGTCCGCACGTCGTCATCGGGGTCGGCGGCTGCGTCGCCAGCCAGGAAGGCGCAGGCATCACGGCCCGGGCGCCCTTCGTCGACCTCGTGTTCGGCCCGCAAACCCTGCACCGCCTGCCGGCGATGCTCGAGGGGCTGAAGGAGTCTGGCCGGCCCCAGATCGACATCAGCTTCCCGGAGATCGAAAAATTCGACCGACTGCCCCCGGCCCGGGCGGCAGGTGCAACCGCGTTCGTTTCGATCATGGAGGGTTGCAGCAAATATTGCACCTTCTGCGTCGTGCCCTACACCCGCGGCGAAGAGATCAGCCGCCCCTTCGAGCAGGTGCTCGGGGAAGTAAAGCGCTTGAGCGGGCAGGGTGTGCGCGAAATTACCCTTCTCGGCCAAAACGTGAATGCCTATGCCGGGCCGATGGAGGACGGCACGCTTGCGGATTTGGCGACACTGATTCATTTTGTAGCCGCGGTCGACGGCGTGGAGCGCATTCGCTTTACCACGTCGCACCCGCTCGATTTCAATGACAGCCTGATCGAGGCGTATGCCAACGTACCGAAGCTCAATAACTTCCTACATCTTCCGGTTCAGAGCGGCTCGGATCGAATTCTGGCGGCAATGAAGCGCGGTCATACTGTCCTGGAGTACAAACAGAAGCTGCGCAAGTTGCGAGCGGTGCGACCCGACATTTGCATTTCAACCGATCTCATCATCGGATTTCCGGGGGAGACGGACGAGGACTTCATGGCGACCATGAATCTGGTGGCGGAGGTGGGTTTCGATCAATCATTCAGCTTCATCTACAGCCGCCGACCCGGCACGCCGGCCGCAGCGTTGCCGGACGAGGTGCCGCATCGGACGAAGCAGCAGCGGCTCGAACTGCTGCAGCAACGCTTGAACGGCCAAGCACGCGCCATTTCCGAACGCATGGTGGGGAGCCGGCAACGCGTGCTCGTCGAGCGGCCCGCCAAGCGCAACCCTCGGCAGCTCGCCGGCCGCACCGACAATAATCGCTGGGTCAATTTCGACGGCCCCGCGGACGACCCCATGGCCCTCATCAACAGCTTTGCGGACCTGATGATCACCGAAGCCATGCCCAATTCCTTGCGCGGGCGCCTCATTGCCGATGGGGCCCCAGTTGCCGATGGGGTCTCGTGAGTTCAGTTCCGATGACGCGTGACGTGCTTCTCGCGCCGGCGGACAACGTCCGTTTGGTGGAGTTGTGCGGGCCTCTGGACGAGCATCTGCATCAAATCGAGGCTAGGCTGGGGGTGGAGGTCAGGCGGCGTGGCAACCGCTTTCAAATCATCGGGCCGCCCGCCGCGATCAAGCGGGCTGAAGCGGTGCTGCTGGGACTGTACGCCCGGGCTCAGCGCGAACCCGTGGATTCCGAACGCGTACATATTGCGCTGCAAGAACTGGACATGGACACCAACAATCCCGATGCCGATCCGGAATCCGACGAACTCAAGGTCCAAACCGCGCGCGGCACCATACGTGCCCGCGGCGCGAATCAAACCGAATACCTCAACAATGTGCGCACTCACGATCTGACCTTCGGGATAGGTCCGGCGGGCACGGGCAAGACGTATCTTGCGGTCGCCTGTGCGGTCGAGGCGCTGCAGTCGGAGCGGGTCAGACGCATCGTATTGGTGCGCCCCGCGGTGGAAGCGGGCGAACGGTTGGGGTTTCTCCCTGGAGATCTGTCGCAAAAGGTCGATCCGTACCTTCGACCGATGTACGACGCACTCTACGAAATGATGGGCTTCGAGCGTGTCGCCAAACTGATCGAGCGCAACGTGATCGAGGTGGCGCCCTTGGCCTTCATGCGCGGACGATCGCTGAACGACTCGTTCGTGATTCTGGACGAGGCGCAGAATACGACCAACGAGCAGATGAAAATGTTTTTGACTCGCATCGGCTTCGGCTCCAAGGCCGTGGTCACTGGGGACATCACCCAGGTCGATCTGCCGACTTCCAAACAATCCGGTTTACGGACGGTGATCGATATATTGCGCGGGGTGCGCGGAATTGCCTTCACGCTGTTCAGCTCGCGAGACGTGGTCCGCCATCCACTGGTGCAAAGAATCGTTCAAGCCTATGAGGCAAGCGCTCCCGACGACGGCTCCTAGACGTGGTGCGACGGCTGGAACTCGATGTGAGTTATGCTGCGCGGCGCCCGTGGGTGCCGAGCCCTCGGCAACTGACCCGGTGGGCCGCTGCGGCGCTCGCGCCCATGCGCCGATCGGTCGTGCTCTCCGTGCGCGTAGTGGGGCAGGCGCGCAGCCGCAGCCTGAACGCGCGCTACCGGCACAAAGCGAAACCCACCAATGTGCTGTCGTTCGGCGGCGCCGGACGCGTGCCGGACGGGCGATATTTCGTCGGTGAACTCGTGATCTGCGCTCCTGTCGTCGCTCGAGAAGCGCTCAGTTCCGGGAAGAGTCTCGAATCTCATTGGGCGCATATGACGATTCACGGAGTGCTCCACCTTCTTGGTTTCGATCACGAGCGCAGCCGCGAGGCGGCGAAAATGGCCGCCAGGGAGATTCAAATCCTTGATCGGCTTGGCTTTTCAAACCCGTATAGCTGATCGAGTATCCTTGAGGAGCCATGTCAGAACAACCGCAAGGCGGCACCACCGGCCGCTGGTTAAAACGAATCACCCAGTCGATGTCCGGCGAGCCGCGCGATCTTGCCGAACTCATCGAGGACTTGCGCGAAGCCAGCGAGCGAGGTTTGTTCGACGGCGACGCGCTGGTGATGCTCGAAGGCGTTCTGGCGGTCGCCGACATGCAGGTGCGCGACATCATGGTGCCGCGCTCGCAAATGGTGTTCGTCGAGCGCGACGAGTCGCCCGACAAACTGGTCGAGATCGTGGTCGAATCCGGGCATTCGCGTTTTCCCGTGATCGGCGAAGACCGCGATCAAATCCTAGGCATCCTGCTCGCGAAGGATTTGCTGCGCTTGCAGGTCGCGGGCGACGAAAGCTTCGAGATTCGCGAGTACATGCGTCCAGTGGTGTTCGTGCCCGAGAGCAAACGGCTCAACGTGCTGCTCAAGGAATTTCGCCGCAGCCACAATCACATTGCCATGGTCGTCGATGAATATGGCGGCGTGTGCGGATTGGTCACCATCGAGGATGTGATCGAGCAAATCGTCGGCGAAATC
>DATMNF010000011.1:0-5600 GCA_035569355.1 Steroidobacteraceae bacterium | reverse complement strand
GCGCTGCGCTTCGCGCCGATCGCTGAAGCTGCGCCGTGTGTCGCCGTAGATCTGGTAGTCCTCGTGGCCTTTGCCCGCGATCAGCACGATGTCCTGAGCTCGAGCTTCCGTGAGCGCCGCGCCGATCGCGGCGCCGCGGTCGTGGATGATGCGCACGGCGCGCGACTTGATGCCGCTGGCGATCGCTCGGGTAATGGCCTGCGGATTCTCCGAGCGCGGATTGTCGTCGGTGACGATGATCTGATCGGCGAGCTCGTCGGCAATGGCGCCCATGAGGGGGCGCTTTCCCGGGTCGCGGTCGCCGCCGCAACCGAATACGCACCATAAGGAGCCCTGACAGTGCTCGCGCAGCGCACTCAACGCCTTGGAGAGTGCATCGGGCGTGTGCGCGTAGTCGACCACGGCCATGGGCTTGCCGCCGCCGGCAGGTTCGACCACTTCCATGCGCCCTGGAGGCGGGGCGCACTCCGCGAGTGCCCGCGCAGCCTCCGCGAGCGAAGCACCCCGGGACAGGAGGCACGCGATGACCACCAAGGAATTCTCGGCGTTGAATCGGCCCAGCAAATGTGTGTTCACGTGGGCTTTGCCGAAGGTGCCGTCGAGCTGCATCGAGATGCCTTGCGCTTCCAGGCTGACTTCGGCGGCGCGCACTGCGCGTTCAGCCAGCCATCCGGAATCGCCCGCACCGATCCAGATGGCGGTGAGCGGCACGCGTCCGGCGTAACTCAGGGCGAATTCGCGGCCGAACGCATCGCCGACGTTGATGATGATGTGCTGCAAGTCGGGAGCGCAGAACAGCCGCGCCTTGGCGGCACCGTAAGCCGCCATGCTCTCGTGATAGTCCAGGTGATCGCGGCTCAAGTTGGTGAACGCCGCCGAATGAAAGCGCACGCCGGCGACGCGATCCTGATCGAGAGCCTGGGAGGACACCTCCATGGCCACTTCCCGCACGCCGCTCGCGCGCAGCTGCGCAAGCTCGCGATTCAGGGTGACGACATCGGGGGTGGTGAGGGGAGAGGGTATCAGCGAGGCGGTGCGGCCCCAGCCGATCGTGCCCATGTAAGCCGCCGCGGATCCCAAACGCTCGAGGCACTGCGCCAACAAATAAGCGCACGTGGTCTTGCCGTTGGTTCCCGTAATGCCGGTGATCCGCAGCTGCGAGGAAGGCCAGTTGAAGAAGCGGTCGGCAATGCGGCCGACCAAATCCTTGAGTCCGGGTATTGCCGCCGCGAACACGCTCGGCGGCAATTTCGGCAACTCGACGCCGGGGGCGGGTTCCCACAGCACGACGCTCGCGCCGCGCGCGGCAGCCTCCGCCGCGAACTCGATTCCGTGGCGGGAGCGGCCCGGCAATGCGAAGAACAGGCTCCCGGGGCGCACCTCCCGGCTGTCGAGCGTGAGATCGATCACATCGCGCGATTCGATATTCGACGCCGTCGCGATGCCGTCGAGCAGCCACATGAGTGAGGTACTCATTGGATTTCGTTCGCCTGAACCAGCGCCGCAGCCGGCACGTTCTGCAGGTCATCGGGCGGCACGTCCATCAGGCGCAAGGCGCCCGACATCACGCTCGCGAATACCGGCGCGGCGACGGTGCCTCCCTGATGCAAATCGCCGCTTGGCTCGTCGATGACGACGACGGTCGCGAGTTTCGGTCGCGACGCCGGCACGAGGCCTGCGAATACCGCCATATAGCGGTCCGTCGAATAGCCGCCCGCGATCGATTTCCAGGCGGTACCGGTCTTGCCGGATACGCGATAGCCGATGAGCGAGGCACGCGTGGCGGTGCCGCCCTTTTCCACCACCTGCTCCATCAGCTGCACCAGCGCGTGCGCCACCTTCGGATCCAGGACTTGCTCACCCGGCACGCGACCCGAAACCCGCTCGAAGGAAATGGGGCGCTTCACGCCGCCGGCGCCGATGGTCGCGTAGGCATGCGCCAATTGCAGCGGCGTGACCGATAGCCCGTAGCCGTGCGAGAGCGTGGCGATGCCGATGGGCCGCCAGTGCGCGTAGTGACTCAGCATGCCGGCCGATTCACCCGGGTAGCCGCTGCCGGACACCTGGCCCAGGCCCAGTCCCGTCAACGTGCTCCAAATCTGCTCCGGCTTGAGCGAGAGCGCCACCTTGGCCGTGCCGACGTTGCTGGACTTCGCCAAGATCGTCGACAGATCCACCGCACCGAGGTTCTGCTCGTCCTCGAACACCTTGGTGCCCACCTTCAGGAATCCCGGCGACGTATCCACCACGCTGTCGATTCGATACTGTCCGGAGGCAAGCGCCGCCGCCATGATGAACGGCTTGATACTGGAACCCGGCTCGAAAATATCGGTGGCGGCGCGATTGCGATACAGCCCCGCCTTGAGTTGCTCGCGATCATTGGGGTTGTACGAGGGCTGGTTCACCATGGCCAACACTTCGCCGGTATCCACGTCGACGACGATCACCGAGCCGGCACGCGCCCGATACTCCTGCATCGCGGATTTGAGCTCCCGATATGCAAGATATTGGATCCTCAAATCGATGCTCGTGACCAGATCGCGGCCCGGGCGCGGCGCGCGGATGCTCTCGACATTCTCGACGTAGCGTCCGTACATGTCCTGGATGACGCGCTTCGCGCCGTCCTCGCCGTTCAGCAATTGATCGAAGCCGAGTTCCAGGCCTTCTTGGCCCTTGTCATCGACCGTCGTGAAGCCGACGACATGTCCGGAAATCTCGCCCGCCGGGTAATAACGCCGATACTCGCGCAACAGATACACGCCCGGGATGCCCAACGCCTTGATGTGCGCCGCCTGCTCGGGCGGCATGTGCCGTACCAGATAAAGAAACTCGCGATCCAGATTGCTGGTGATCCGCCGCGCGAGGGATTGTTGGTCCTCCTTCAGGGCCTTGGCGAGCTTCGGCAGCTGATCGATGTTCTCGTTGAGCTCCTGCGGATTGACCCACACGCTGTCGACCGGGGTGCTCACGGCGAGCGGCTCGCCGTTGCGATCCGTGATGGCGCCGCGGTGCGCCGCAATCTTGACCACCCGCATCGAGCGATCGTCGCCCTGCTTGGCGAGAAAGCCATGATCCAGAAGCTGCAACTCGACCGCGCGCGCCACGAGTCCGGCCGCGCCCAGCAGCACCAATGCGAGAATTACCGCCGACCGCCAACGATAGCTTCTCGACTGTGCGTCGTTGTCGCCGGACCGTAATTTCACGGTCGCACGATCCGCACATCGCGGGTTTGCGGCAGATTCATTTGCAATTTGGCGTTGGCGACTCTCTCGACGAAGGCGTGCGAGGACCAGTAACTCTGCTCGAGCTGCAGGCGGCCCCACTCCATGTCGAGTGCATCGCGTTCGGCGTTGAGCTTCTCGAGGTGCACGAACATGTCCCGCGCCTTGTGCCGCGCGTAGATCACTTGCACCGCCGAGCCGAGCACGGCGAGCCACAACACAGGCATGATGAGGGGCAACCAGCGGCGGTGTTTCATGCGGCCATTCCTTCAGCAAGACGTTCGGCGACGCGCAGACGCGCACTGCGCGCCCGTGGATTCATGGAGATTTCGTGCTCGTCCGCCTGGACGGCCTTGCCGACGAGCTTGAGCTTCGGACGCGCGTGCGTGGGCATCTCGGGCAGCCCCGCATACATCGGATCCGCCAGCGAGTGGCGCCGCATGAATTGCTTCACCATGCGGTCCTCGAGAGAATGAAAACTGATCACGGCCAGGCGTCCGTGCGGCGCCAGGCGCGCGAGCGCTATCCCCAGGGCGGCTTCGAGCTCGGCCAGCTCGTTGTTCACATGGATGCGCAACGCCTGGAAAACACGGGTTGCCGGATGCTTATGCCGCGCGCGGTCGGCCGCTTGCGGTACGCGGGCCACCCGCACGATCATTTCGGCGAGTTGCACGGTGCGTTCGAAGGGCCGCGACTCTCGATCCTTGACGATCGCGCGCGCGATGCGCGGCGCCAGACGCTCCTCGCCGTACTCGCGAAAGATTCTGATCAGTTCGTTCAAGGACGCGCCGTTGACCACGTCGGCCGCGCTCATGCCGACTCCGGGCGTCATGCGCATGTCGAGCGGGCCGTCCTGCGCGAAGCTGAAACCGCGCGAGGCATCGTCGATCTGAGGCGAGGAGACGCCCAGATCGAACAGAATCCCGTCGAACTTGAGGCCCGGCTCGACCTGGTCGGCGCAATCCGCCAGCGAAGAGAACGGGGCGAGAAAAATCGTCACGCGCGGATCTCCCGCGAGGCGCACCCTGGCCTCGGCGATGGCCTCGGAATCACGGTCAAGGCAGAGCAATCGACCGTTCGCGATGAGATTCTGCAAAATCGCCTCTGCATGTCCGCCTCGACCAAAAGTGGCGTCCAAGTAGGTGCCACTCGCCCGTATGTTCAACCCGGTCAGTACCTGAGGTAGCAGTACCGGCGTATGCCCAGCCGCCGTGTCGCTCACCGTACCGGCCGGCTACAGCGACAGCGTTTCAAGTTCGGCGGGCAAGCCCCCGGCCGTGCCACCGCTTGCCAGCCACTCGTCACGCTGATCATTCCACCGCGCTTCATCCCACAGTTCGAAGTGCAATCCCTGACCGATCAGCATCGCGTCGCGCGTCAGCAGGCCGAACTCGCGCAGCTTCGGCGGCAGCAACAGGCGGCCATGCCCGTCCAGCTCCAAATCGGTCGCGTTTCCCACCATCAACCGCTGCAGACGCCTGGTCTGGGGGTTCATCGAGGACAAACGCATCAATTTCCGCTCGATCTCCTCCCAATCGGGCAATGGGTAGATGAGCAGGCACTGGTCCTTGTCGACGGTCACCACCAGCTTGCCGCCGCAAAGCTCTTGCAGCCGGTCGCGGTACCGGGTGGGCATGACCATCCGCCCTTTGACGTCCAGAGTTAGTTTATTGGCACCCCGAAACATGTTTTTATGGGCCTGGCGACCCACTCTCTCCCACAATTTCCCACCGGGCACCACTATAGGGAGCGCCGAGACGCACTGTCAACGGGTTATGGTAAAAATTACTCGCACCGACAGTGACTTAGGTCACATTTTGTGCAGAGCGGCGCCGCATGGGGGACGAGTTTGTTTTGAATCAAACTCTTAGGAGACTTAGCTGGAATGGATTTTAGGAGTCAAAAGCGGCGATCTTCGCCGAACTTCGCCAATCCCGCTCTTAAAGTCTAGTTCTCTTCTTTTCTTCTGCCGGCGAAGCCGGCAACTATCGTTCGGGGCGCCCCGCCCCGTGAATCCCCGCGCCTCGCGCGGTAGAAAAGAGTCGGCCGTTAAGCCGGGTTCTGTCGTGGACAGTCATTCCTCTGGGATGCGCGTCGCCGCGCAGCTCTAGCGACCTACCCGGAAGCCCCCATGTGGGCCACATGGTGCGGCCTCAACGCGCCGCGTGCTTCCCTATTTGGTCTTGCTCCAGGTGGGGTTTGCCGTGCCGTCGATGTTGCCATCGGCGCGGTGCGCTCTTACCGCACCATTTCACCCTTGCCGGCGCCGCTTGCGCGGCACGTAGGCGGTATCTTTCTGTTGCACTTTCCGTGGGCTCGCGCCCCCCAGGCGTTACCTGGCACCCTGCCCTGTGGAGCCCGGACTTTCCTCCATGTGCA
>DATMNF010000010.1:0-19869 GCA_035569355.1 Steroidobacteraceae bacterium | reverse complement strand
CATGTCCCACTCCTTAATCTGCTGGCGCTGCGGCGCGTCTCTAGCCGCACTTAGTCTGCCGCTCCGTCGTCTTGAGGTTTGCAAGGCATGCAATGCGGAGTTGCACGTGTGCAAGATGTGCGTTGAGTACGACACGTCGTATGCGAAGCATTGCAAAGAGCCGACGGCGGAGGAGGTGCGGAAAAAAGACGAAGCCAATTTTTGCGATTTCTTCAAACCCAAGGCAGGCGCCTACGTTGCCAAGGACACCGCTGAACTTGCGCGAGCGAAGACAGCACTCGACGAGTTGTTCAAGAAATGACTGATGGTTGCAGCATCGCTTTTTGGTTGTGATCGCTATCGGCGGGATGGGTTGCTTCGTCTCGCGCCCGAGATCTATCGGGCGTCATCGATCGCCGTCCAATCTTCGCCCTGGCTTGAACTTTAGCGTGCCCGCCACGCGCCCGGCTCACAGCCGCCAGGCAGTCACTCGATTGCATTCAGGGAAACCCTCATTCTGCAATGCGGGATACTCGTGCTTTGTGAGGGGTGTATAAATATAAACGAGGGGATGTGGTGGTAGCGGCCGGGGCATTAAAGGATGGCGACATCTCCGGATTACCTAAGGCTCGCAACGAATTCGACGCGTAGCCTGGCAGAGACGGCCTTGGAGAGCCTGCGTGATGCCGTGGTGGTGGTGGATCCCCGCCACGCACACCTACCCATAATGTTTGCGAATGCGGCGGCGCGTCGCTGTTTCGGGGCAGCGGACGCGATCGGCTCGCCGCTGCATCGCTGGCTGGGCGCGGCATCGGTAGCGCCGGTCGAGGCGGCGCTGGCCGTGCAGGACCGATCGTCCGAAACTCAAGTTCTCGAATGGCGCATCGCCAAGGGCTTGACATCCGTTGTCACGGACATCAGGCGCTTGGCTCACGCATCGGCGCAGGGCCTGGTGATGCTGACCTTCGCGCCGCAGTCCCCCGAGGCCCCCTTCGATGAGCAATCGCCGAATAGCGGCGATCGGCGGATGCTGGCGCTCACCGAGCATGCGCGCGACATCATCTCCATCGCTTCGGCGGACGGTCAATTGCTGTACGTGAGCGGCGGCGTCAAGAATTCCTTGGGCTATACCTCCGAGGAGCGGCGCTCGAGCACCCTATTTGACCGCGCGCATCCCGACGATCTCGCGGCGCTGCGGGCCAAGTACCAGCAACTGGTCGAAGGCAAGATCAGCGGCTACTCCAAGGAATTTCGCGTTCGTCACAAGGACGGCTCCTACCGCTGGCTGGAATCGAGCTTTACCTCGGCCCTCGATAATCCGCTGATCGGCGGAGTCGTGATCAATTCCAGGGACATCACGGAAAGGAAGCTCGCGGAGGGAAGGCTTGCCCAGCGCGAGGAGGTGTTTAGGTTGGCGGCCGACGCCGTCAACGGCGTCATTTACGAATGGGATGTCGCGAGCGGCTACGTGCATCGCTCCCGGGGTGTGCTCGAAGTGTTGGGCCTGGAGCCCGGGGACCTCGAGCCGACCATCGATGCCTGGAGCGAGCGTGTGCACCCGTGCGATTTCGAGTCGGCGAGGAAGACGATCAGCCTGGGACTGCTCAACGGGTGCGGCTGGACCGCCACTTATCGCATTCGGGATGTGCGCGGGCGTTATCGATCCATCCTGGAGCGAGGACTCATCCAGCGCAACGCCGGCGGGGATCCGGTGCGCGCCATCGGCTGCTGCCTCGACGTGTCCGAAATCAAGCGCGTCACCGATCTTCTGGCCGAGACGCAGCAGAGCGCCAAAATGGGCGGCTGGGAGTACAGCTACGCGACGCGCGAGCTCACCTGGACGGACGAGATGTATCGGATCTACGAAGCGACCCCGGTTGAATTCGCGGTGTCCTGGGACTCGATGCTGGCGCGGTGCACGCCGGAGTCGCTGCAACGCTTTCACGTCGCGCGCCAGGAATCCGAAGCCGCGGGCGGCCAGCTCGACCTCGAGCTCGAAATCACGACGCTGAAGAACCGCCGCATTTGGGTACGGATCATCGGGCACATGGAGCTTTTGGATGGACGCCCATTTCGCGCCTTCGGTTCTCTGCAGAACGTGCAGGCGCAGAAACTGGCGCAGATTGCCCTCGAAAACAGCACCGGGTGGCTCAAACTCTCGATGAATATGGCGCACATGCACGGGTGGCGCTGGGATCGGGCCCAAGACGTGTTCGATTTCGCCATCGTCGATGGGCAACAAGTCCACTTGCCGAGCGTGTTCCCAGGCATGAAGAAGCTCATGACGCGGATGCATCCCGCCGATCGGCAAGCGGTGGCCCGCGCCGTCGACGATGCGTTCGAACATCGGATCGAAGTGCAGAAGGAATTCCGCCTCAGCTCCGGTGGGGGGCGGTATCGCTGGTACGCGGCGATTGCGCGTCCTTTGTTCGACGAGGCAAATCTGCCGCGCGGCTTGGTGGGCGTCGTGCAAGACATCACCGCGCGGCGCGACTCGGAAGTTCGGCTGCGCCGCTCCGAGGAGCTTTTGCGTGCGACCACCGCGAATACCGCGGATACTCTGATGCTGGTCGACACCGGCCTCAAGGTTCGCTTCATCAACAAGAATCACGCTGGCAAGACCATCGAACAAATCATCGGCTCCGAGATCGGCGTGCTGTTGCCCGAAGCGGCCCGCGCCGCCGTCACGAAGAAGCTGCGCCACATCCTCGATACCGGCGCGACCGCGACGTACGAATTCGAGTCGCGCGCAGCGGGAAAGGTGCAGTATTTCGAGAATCGCGCGGTGCTGGTGCGCGACGCCGGAATCGGCACGGGCATTTCGATCTCAACCCGCGATATTACTGAGCGCAAGCGGCTGGAGCAGGAAATCCTCGATGTTTCGGGCCGCGAGCGGCAGAGCATCGGCCGCGATCTGCACGACGGGTTGGGGCAAGAGTTGACCGGCGTCGCCTTGATGCTGCGCGGCCTCGGCGCCCAAGTTCAGGAGCGCTGCCCCGACGCTTTGAACTCGGTCGACGAAATCGTCGCGCTCGTCAATCGATCGATCGAGAATGCGCGCTCGTTGGCCCGCGGGCTCCTGCCGGTGCGCAGCGAAACGGGCGGCCTCGCCCGCGCGCTCGAGGAGCTGGCCTCGCGCAGCCGGGATCTGCACGGCATGGACGTGGAGTTCCACGCTGAGGCGCGGGCACGCCTCAGGCTCGATGAAACCGACGCCAGCCACCTCTATCGCATCGCACAAGAGGCCCTTACCAATGCCGCGCGGCATGGCCATGCCACCCTGGTGGACATCTTCCTGCGGGTCACCCGTACGAGCTTTTTGCTGAGAATCACTGACAACGGTGAGGGTTTTCGCCTACCGATGTCGCCTTACGGTGGAATGGGTTTGAAGATCATGAGGTATCGTGCCGGCATGATCGGGGCGAAATTCGAGATTGGTCCCGCTGAACCGCATGGCACCGTGGTTCGGGTCACGGGGGAACAATCATTGACGGCGCCTGCCGAGGCGCAAAGTGTTGAGTTAAGGAGCGAGAAATGATGGCTGCCAGCAATACATGGGTCCGTTCGCAGGTTTCCCAGGTGGGACCCGGCGCCGGCAAGCGCAAAGTCCGGCGAGTATTGATCGTCGACGATCATCCGATCGTTCGTCAGGGGTTGCGGCGCGTCATGGAAAATGAGGAAGACCTCACCGTGTGCGGCGAGGCGGAAACCGCCCGCGATGCGCGCACCGCCATCAAGGAACTCAATCCCGACGTGGTGATCGCCGACATCAGCCTGAAGCAGGGCGACGGCATCGAACTGGTGCGCGACGTGCGCGCCCATTATCCGCATCTACCGATCCTGGTGTTGTCGATGCACGACGAGACGATTTACGCCGAGCGCATGCTCTCCGCCGGCGCCAACGGCTACATCATGAAGCAGGCGGCGAGCGAGCAGTTCCTGGTGTCCTTGCGGCGGGTTCTCGAAGGCGGCATCTACGTATCGGAGGCCGTCGGCAATAACATGATCCAGAAGTTTGCTGCGGGCGGGGCTTATATCTCGGCCAATCCCATCGACCGCTTGAGCAACCGCGAACTGCAGATTCTGCACATGATCGGCAAGGGCATGAGCACCCGCGAGACCGCGCTTTCGCTGAATCTCAGCATCAAGACGGTGGAGTCGCACCGGCAGCGCATCAAGCGCAAGCTCAATCTCACTACCGGGACGCAGCTGGTGCAGTACGCCGTGAATTGGTTTACCGGCCGCGAGGCCGCCGCCACCGGCTACGCGATCCGGGATTCGGCGGTGCCCATGGCGGATGCGGGACCGGAGCCGCAAAAGGCCTAAGGCGCGTCGCCGAACGGGTCGTGGTGCTCGGGACTGAGCGCGCGCGTCCTGCAATCGAGGTACACCGGCCGCCCGCTGGCGTTGCGCTCCGCGAGTCCCTCGATCAGCCACCATTCCATCCGGCCATCCGGGAGCCGGGCGCACACCTGCAAGTTCAAGGGCCGGCGCTGCTCCAGATGATTGCGGATTGCGAGCAAGAGTGTTTCCCAGGCCCCGTCCGGAAGATGCGCCTTCAGAGCGTCCAGCCGTTTGCGCTCAAATCCCGCATTCCAGTTGAGCCGGCGGTAGAACCAAGTGCTGAACCAGGCGCAACCGCTCCACAAATCCATCCCCCAGCGTCCCTCGCCTTTCGCGGACGCTTGCCCCCCTGCGCGCCGGGGAGGCTGGTGGGCTGGACGTGCTGCATCGCTCATTTCCCTCCTATCGGTCGGCTAACCCCGGCTCTTGACGGCAAGTCAATTGGGTTCAGGAGAAGCCGGAGTGATCAGTGCACAGTTTCAACAATTGTCACCCCTGAGCGGCGGCGCGTAGATTTACAATAACCGGGCTCGGCATGGGTCAAGTTGGCGCAGATGGCGCCGATATCCCCTGTATTACGAGATGCCGCGCGAGGGTTCCCAAACGTGTCAGAACTGGAATCTGTGACGTCGATCACAGTCGAGCCATCGCCGACCATCCTGCTCGCCGAGGACGACCCGGTCACGCGAATGCTCATGACCCGGTTCCTGAAGAAGGCTGGGTACGAAGTCGACGCGGTGGCGAACGGCTCCGAAGCGCTCGACAAGATGACGCGGCGCTACTACCCCATTCTGGTGAGCGATTGGGAAATGCCCGAAATGGACGGCGTCGCGCTGTGCCGGGCGGTGCGCAACTTGCAGCTCGATGGCTATGTGTACGCGTTGCTCCTGACGGCACGCGATGCCAAGGAGCACATCATCGCGGGGCTGGAGGCGGGCGCGGACGACTACCTCGTCAAGCCGGTGCACGAGGCCGAATTGATCGCGCGCTTGAACGCCGGCCGGCGCATCTTGAACCTCGAGCATTCGCTGCGGGTTGCGAATCAGCGCAACCGAATCCTGTCGATCACCGATGCCCTGACGGGAACCTACAATCGGCGCTATTTGATGGAGCAACTGCCGCGCGAGCTCGAGCGCTGCCGCCGCTACGCCTATCCCTTGTCGGTGCTCATGTGCGACATCGATCACTTCAAGGAGATCAACGACGAGCGCGGCCACGCGGCGGGCGATGAGGTGTTGCAGCAGTTCGCGGCGCGGGCGCAGAAATCCATCCGCAGCAACAGCGATTGGATCGCGCGCTATGGCGGGGAGGAATTTCTGATCGTGCTGCCGGAGACCTCGCACCTGGGCGCCATGGCGGTCGCCGAGAAAATCCGCATGGTCATGGCGGCATCGCCGTTCACGACCCGCATGGGCGATGCCGCGGTCACGGCGAGCTTCGGCGTGGCGTCGACGGGTGCGAGCGGGCCGGATCTTACGCTCAAGGTGGATGCGTTGATCCGCTGCGCGGACGAATGCCTCTACTCGAGCAAACAGGCCGGCCGCGATCGCACCAGCGGCCACGAAATCGCCGTCTCACCCGCGCTTCTCATGGCAAGCGGCTGAGCCGCGGCGCCGGCCAGGCGCGAAACACCTTTGCTCCTGCTCAGCCGACTTTGCGCAATTCGGCGTTGACGGCGTGCAGCCGCTCGCTCAGCGTCTGCACCAACCCTTCGATCTCGCCGTTCAAATTGGCGCGCGCGGCGCTTTCGAGCTTCGAGGCCGCCGCCGCCAACCCCGAGGCGTAGATGTTCGCGCTCGCGCCCTTGAGCGCATGGGCGCGCTTGCCGATGGTATCGAGATCGCTCACCCGCAGTGCCGAGAGAATTTCCGCCAAGCATGAATCGCCGCTGCTGACGAAGGTCTCGACCAAGTCGCGCTCGAATTCCGCGTCCCCGCCCGTGAGCTCGCGTAGGGCGCCGAGGTCGACTTCGGGGCGCACCGTGTCGGGCTTGAGATAGCGGCTCAAGCAATCGATCAATTGGGCGGGCTCGATGGGTTTGCCCAGGTGCGCATCCATGCCGGCCGCGATGCAGCTTTCGCGATCCGCACTCATGACGTTCGCGGTCAGCGCGATGATCGGCAGCCGCTTGCCGCGCCCGTGCTCGAGTTCCAGCTCGCGGATGCGCCGGGTCGCGGTGAAGCCGTCCATCACAGGCATCTGGCAGTCCATCAATACGGCATCGTAGTCGGATTCGGTCAGACGCTCCAAGGCCTCGGCGCCGTTGTTCGCAATGGTCACATTCGCCGCGAGCCTCTGCAGCAGCCGCTGCGCGACGTGCTGGTTCACCGGATTGTCCTCCACCAGCAGGATCCGATTGCCGCGGAAGGTCGGATTGGCGGTCAGCGAGGTCGGGAGAAGCGCCTTCGAGGGCAAGTTGCCGTTCAGCACCTGGTTGACGAGTGTGGCGAGCGCCACCGCCCGGATCGGTTTCAGGGCGACGGCATCCGGCCGGTGCTTCCAATCGGCGGGACTGTGCTCGGCGCCGAACAGGGACATCAAAATGAAGGGCAGGGCGGCGTGGCGCGGATCCGCGCGCAGCAGACCCAAGAGGTCGAGGCCGCCTTTCACCGGCATCAATTCATCGGCCAGCACCAGGTCGAAGCCCGGATCCTTGGCCAGTTGCTCGAGCGCTTCGTCGACCCCGCCGACCGAAACCGTGTCGAAGCCCGAGAGGCTCAATTTGCGGGCGAAGCTTTTGCGGCTGACGGGAAGATCATCGACGATGAGGATGCGGCGGCCTAGCCCGACGGGCTCGCGCTGCGCTTGCTCGACCACCGCGTCGACCATCATCGTGACCCAGAAGCACGAGCCCTGCCCCGGGACGCTGCGCACGCCCACTTCGCCGCCCATCATTTCGGCGAGGCGCTTGACGATCGACAATCCCAAGCCGCTGCCGCCGTAGTGGCGCGTGGTGGAGGAATCGATCTGCGAAAACGTCTGAAACAGCCGATCGGTGCGGTCGGCGGGGATGCCGATGCCGGTGTCGGTCACCTCGATGCGCAGGGTGAGGCGGCGCTCCTCATCGACCGAGCCCGTGGCATCGAGCACCACGTGGCCTTCGTGCGTGAACTTGATGGCGTTGCCGACTAAGTTCATGACGATCTGGCGCAAGCGCCCGGGATCGCCGCGCGTGATCAGCGGCACGTCGGTGCTGATATTGACGATCAACTCGATGCCCTTCACGGCGGACTGCAGCGCCATGGCCGCCACCGTTTCATAGACCACGTCGCGCACGTCGAATTCCACGTTCTCCAGCTCCAGCCGATCGGCCTCGATCTTGGACAGATCGAGCACATCGTTGATCAAGGAGAGCAGCGCCTTGGCGCTGCCGCGAATGATGTCGACGCATTCGCGCTGGGTGGCGTCGAGCGAGCTCTCCGACAGAATCAGCGACATGCCGATCACGCCGTTCATGGGCGTGCGGATTTCATGGCTCAAGTTCGCGAGGAAGTTGCTCTTGGCGCGGTTGGCCGCTTCCGCGGCGAGCTTGGCATCGAGCGTCGCCTGCTCGGCGCGCTTGCGGTCGGTGATGAGCTGGGTCGAGCCCGCGAGGCGCAGCGGCGTGCCGTCCGCGGCGCGTTCGGCCTGCGCCCGCGAGCGCGCCCATTCGTAGTGTCCGGCCCGGTGCAGCACGCGAAATTCCACATCGTAGGGCGTATGGTGCTCGAGATGGTTCTTGAGCGTCATGCGCACCTTCTCGCGGTCCTCGGGGTGCATCAGGGCTTGAAAGCGCCCGCGCGATGCGCTCAAGTCCCCGATGCTGTAGCCGAACATCTCCTCGAAGCGCATGCCGAACCAAAGGGCATCCGTCACGAGGTCGATTTCCCACAGCCCGTCATGGGTGCCGCGGATGGCCCGCTCGAGGCGGCTTTGGGTGGAGTCCAAGGCGGCTTCGGTGCGCTTCAAATCGGTGATGTCGACGATGGCGCCCGTGATCCGCACGATGTCGCCGGCCACGTTGCGCGTCACCGTGGCCTTCTCGCCGATCCAGCGCTCGGCGCCGCCCTCGAGCATGACCCGGTATTCGCAGCGGTACGAGGGCTCTTCCAGGGTGGCCGCGAGCGGCGCGTCGCGGCAGCGCTTCACGTCATTGGGATGCACCCGCGACAGCAGCAAGCCGAGATCGTCGAGTTTGGTCGACGCGGGGATCCCCAGCAGGGCATGGAAATTGTCGGAGCAGATCCGGGTATTGGCGCCGAAATTGAAATCGAACGTGGCGAGACCCGCGGCGGTCTGTGCAATGTTCAGCGACTCGGTCGCGTAGTTCAGCTTTTCTTCCAGCTGCTTGCGCTCGGTGATGTCGCTGATCGTACCGATGGCGCGCGCCGCACTGCCGGTGGTATCCGTCAATACTTGCGCGCAGCCGGCGAGCCAGCGCACGTCGCCGTTCAAAAGCAGCGCGCGGTATTCACATTGGTAGCGGGTGCCGGTGTCGATGGCGGCGCCCAATGCCAGGGCGACCGCTTCGAGGTCCTCGGGATGAATGGTCGCGACCCATTCTTCGCGCGACAGAGTGCGCTTCCTGCCCGAAAGGCCAATGAGCTCGAAGAAGAGCGGCGTGCCGCTGATCTCGCCGGTGAGCAGGTTCAGGTCAAAGACCCCGAAGCCGCCGGCGGCCTGGGCAAACTCGAGAAAGTCCGACGAGCGGCGAAATTGCGGGTCCCGCTCGGGGGTGCGGCTCAGCGGCGGCGCGGGCAGCACGCCGTGGGCGCCGGGCGGCTGCTTCAGGTGAGCATGCAGTTTGCTGCGATTCGGCGAACGCCCCATGCGAAATCAACCCCCTGGGGGTGCGCCCCCAAGGTCAGGTTATCGGCAGAGTGGAGGGCCTCTTGAGCTATGATCTGGGATCGAATTCACGGGGGAAACACATGCGGACGGTCAAAGTTTTGGCAGGTCTGGTGGGTGGGATCATCGTCCTCATCGTGGCCGCGTTGTTTGCGGTGTGGCTATTCGTCAACCCCAACGATTACAAGGGTCGCATCGCAACGGCGGTCAAGGAATCGACGGGCCGGGACCTCAAATTGCAGGGCGACATCAAGTTGTCGGTCTTTCCATGGGTGGCGCTCGAAGTGGGTCCGGCGAGCCTCGGCAATCCCCCCGGATTTGGCGAGGCGCCCTTCCTCGCATTCAATCACGCCTCCGTGCGTGTGAAGCTCTTGCCCCTGCTCGCCAAGCGGCTGGAGATGGACCGAGTCGATCTGGATGGGCTCGACTTGCGATTGCTCAAGAACGCGCAGGGCAGCGGCAACTGGGAGAACTTCGGGCAAACGAAACAGGCGGCGCCCGCCGCAGAAAGCAAGCCGGGCGAAACCTTGGGCTCGCTCGGCGGCATCCGGATCACGAATGGCCGGCTGAGCTATCAAGACATCGTGATCGAGAAGTTCGACTTCGAAACCGGCGCGTTCGGCGGGCGCGGCGCCACTCCCGTGAAAATCGCCTTCGATGCCAAAGGGCCAGTGCCGGGCGAGAGCGTGACCCTGACGGGCAAGTTCGACCTGACCGCGGACTTGCAAGCGAAACAGTTCGCGCTGGCCGGGGTCGCCTTCAGCGGTCAGGTGAGCCGCCCGGGCGAGGGCCGGCCGGCCCATTGGGAGTTGTCCTCGCCGGCGATCGAGGCGAATCTTGCCGCACAGACTCTCTCCGTGCCGTCGTTCGCCGCCGGTTTCTTGAATGCGCGCGTCAGCGGGAAATTGCAGGCAACCAAGATCATCGACGAGTTGAGTGCCACGGGCCAGGTCGCGCTCGCGCCCTTGAGCTTGCGCGAGTTGGCGACCGGCTTAGGGATTGCGCTGCCGAAAACGACCGACCCTCGCGCGCTGTCGCAGGTCTCCGCGGGGAGCGACTTCAGCTACGGCGCATCGGGAGTGAAATTCGAACAGATCGAGATGCAGCTCGATGACACGCACCTCAAGGGCAGCGCCGCCCTCGCGGGCGAGCCCAAGGCGCTCAAGTTTGCGCTCACCGTCGATAAAATGGACGTGGACCGATACTTAAGCCCGGACAAAGCCTCGCCCGCTCCGCCCGCCGCGAAGAGCGATGAAGCGCCGGCGCACCCCGGCGCTCCCTCGAAGCTGCCGGACGTCGACGGCACGCTCGCGGTGGGATCGCTGCATTTCTCGCCCCTCGATTTCGCCAATATGCGCTTCACCGTTGCCTTGAAGGATAACGTGATGCACCTTTTTCCGGCGCAGGCCGAGATCGACGGGGGCAGCTATTCCGGCAACGTCACGCTCGACGTGCGCACTGCGGTTCCCGCCATCAGCATGGATGAGCATTTGACCGGCGTCGACATGGCGCGGCTGCTCGCCGCCACATCGTACAAGGGACGGCTGTCGGGGCGTGGCAACGTGAACGTCAAAGCGACGGCGCGCGGCGCCGCGCTTCCCGCCGTGATGCAGACCTTGAACGGGCACTTCGACGCCAACTTGAGCGACGGCGCTCTCGAAGGGGTCGACCTGGGATACGAGATCGGCCTCGCACAGGCGCTGGTCAAGCATACGGCGGAGCCCGCGCGCTCGAGCCCCGCGCGAACGAAGTTCGATGCGTGCAAGATCTCGGCCGAGATCACCAACGGCGTTGCCGTCACCAAAGACCTCGCCATTGCGTCGCCGGTGTTGCGCGTGAGCGGCCAGGGCAGCGCGAACCTCGTCAACAAGGCGCTCGATTTGCAGATGCTCGCGAGCGTTCTGAAAGCGCCCGGCGCCAGCGTCGCCGACATTCCGTTGAAGATCACCGGGACCTATGTGGACCCCACGATACGACCCGATGTCGAGGCGCTTGCCAAGGGGCAGGTCAAACAAAAGCTGCAAGACGTGCTCAAGAAAAACGGCTTGCAAGGGTTGTTCGGCAAGTGAAGTTCGAGCCTGCCGAGTTCACGCAGCGCCTGCTCGCCTGGTTCGACATCCACGGCCGCCACGATCTGCCGTGGCAGCAGAATCCCACACCCTACCGTGTATGGATCTCGGAAGTCATGCTGCAGCAGACTCAAGTGCTGACGGTGATCCCGTACTACGAGCGCTTCATGATGCGATTTCCCGATGTCGAGGCGCTGGCGGCCGCGCCGCTCGATGCGGTGCTGCACGAGTGGACGGGTTTGGGCTACTACGCGCGGGCGCGAAACTTGCGTGCGTGCGCACAGGCGCTCCTCGCGCACCACGGCGGTGAATTTCCCGAGGGCATCGACCTGGTGACGAAGCTCCCCGGGATCGGCAGATCCACCGCCGGCGCGATTCTCGCGCTGTCGCGCGGCGAGCGGCACCCGATTCTGGACGGCAACGTTCGGCGCGTGCTCGCGCGAGTCTTCGGCATCGCCGGCGATCCCAGCTCCGCAGCCGTCATCACGCAGCTCTGGGCGCAATCCGAGGCGTGCACGCCGAGCCTAAGGGTCGGTGCGTACACGCAGGCCGTCATGGATCTGGGCGCGACGGTGTGCAGCCGCGCGCGACCGGCGTGCACGGTGTGTCCGATGAGCTCGGGCTGCATCGCCGCGCTCGAGGGACGCCAGGCGGAGCTGCCCGGTGCAAAGCAGAAACGTCGGCGAGGCTCGCGCGAGGCCACCCTGCTGATCGCCGAGACCGGCGCTTGCGGTGCGGTCGCGGTCCTCGTGGAACGCCGGCCCATGGCCGGGATCTGGGGCGGACTGTGGTCGCCGCCGCAGTTCGAGAGCGAGTTCGCCGCGCTCGACTGGGTCAGGCGCGAGATCGGCGAACCCGAGTCGCGGTCGCAGCCGCTCGCGCCGATTCATCACGCCTTCACCCATTTCGATTTGCTCTTGAATCCGATTCGCGTGCGCTGTCGGGTGAGCGCCGTTCGCGAGGGCGATGACCGAATCTGGTACCGGCTGGGGAATCCACCGCAAGTGGGCCTGCCCCAGCCCATCCGTCGCCTGTTCGAACGCTTGGCGCTCGATGATCGCGCTTAGCGTAATATCGCCCCATGGCACGCCAGGTTTACTGTGTTCTCTTGAAGCGCGAAGCCGAAGGGCTCGACTACTTGCCCTACCCCGGCGAACTCGGCAAGCGCATCTATGCGAGCATCTCCAAGGAAGCGTGGGCGCAATGGGTCGCACACCAGACCATGCTGATCAATGAAAACCGCTTGACGCCGATCGAACCCAAGGCGCGCGCGTTCCTGGTGGCGGAAATGGAGAAATTCCTGTTCGGCGGCGGGTCGGAGAAGCCGAAGGAATTCGTGCCGAAGTAGGGCGGCAACGCGAACACCTCCTGGACTAGGGATCCGCTCGCACCGGAAACGGTGAGCTTCGACTACGGCGTCATCACCATCACGGACCTGGTCACCGGCAATTCGTCCTGCTGGAATAGAATCAGGAATACGCGGTGCTGACGCGAGCGTCGGCGCGCAGCTACGCATTCGGCTCGCTTTGCTCCGCGCCCCGGCCGCCGCAGCGCCGGTAAAGATTCGTGCGCAGCCTCTCGCGCTCTTCGGGGGTCATGCGCTGCCACTCCTCGCGCATGCGTCCGCGCCACGCGTGGTGTCCGGGGCCGCGGCCGAACCGGCCGACCAAGAGTCGGGTCAGCGCCAAGAGACCCAATGCCTGCCAGAAGTGCAGTACTGGTCCTCCAAAAATGGACGGTATCAGCCAGTTCCACAGGCTCATCACGACGAAGCCCGCGAGTCCCAGCGCGGCAGCGACGAATAGCGCTATCCTGAGGGCTCTCAAAAATCTAAATGACCTCACATCTCACTCCTCTAGCTTAGTAACGTCCACGTCGTCATGGACGGCGCGCAATCGCTTGCGCAGGTATTGAACCGCCGCGTGTTTGCGGGAGAGCAGCGTGTTCACGCTTTCGCCCGATCGCCTCGCGATCTCGCGAAAGCTCAATCCCTCGATCTCGTGCGCGATGAAGGTGTCGCGCTGCACGTCCGGCAATTCCTCGAGGGCATCGACCAGTTCTTCCAGCATGCGCTCGCGCATGTAGAGCGCCTCAGGGCCTGCGGCCGGCGAGGGAAGCGTCTCTTCCCATGAGATCTCGCCTGCCTGCGTGTCGATCGGCGCGCGCGTCTCCGGCTGCTTGCGCCGAAACCAGTCACTGATCCGATTCTTCGCGACTCGAAAAAGCCAGGCACCCACCTGTTCGATCGGTTGGACCAGCCGTTCGGTCTCGAGAAGCTCGGAAAACACCTCCTGCAAGATGTCCTCCGCCACTCCTACATCCGACACCCGACGCCGAATAAATTGGCCGAGGCGCGCCGACTCGCCCGCAAACGCCTCGGAAATGCGCCGGTCTTGGTCGATTCTGCGAGCCGCCAGAGTATTCACGGAGGTCACAATAAAGTAGACGTTTGAGGGCCTCAGATATTGGGCCGCAAGTGCAGTCATCAACGCCGGTCGATGTTGGGGCCGCCTAAGACCTTGATTCGGAAGTGCATGTTGACGCGAAGCTGATCCACGCCTGTTCGGGTTCGCTATCGAAGGAAGTCCAGCTGCGCTGGACGCGCGAGCTGCGTGGCCGAATCTGATTTGTGACGGACATCCGTTGAGAGCCGCGCAAGACAGTTACCGGCTAGCCGCGCTCGTCAGGTTCATCCCCTCCCTCCAGTTTTTTTCGTAACGCCGTGACCACGCGATGCACCGTTTCTATTTCTTTGACCGGCAGCCCGTCAGAGAGGCCGTTGACGACGCGGCTTTCATGAAGCGCCAGCCTGGCTTCGTCTCCACCCAGCTTCACCGAGCTCTTGGCGAAAGCCCGACGTATCTCAACTATGCCGTCTGGGAATCCACCGCTCACTACCGGGCTGCATTCGGGCATCCGGAGTTCAGAGCAAAATTGCCGACTTATCCTTCCTCGGTCGTCGCTTCTCCACACCTATTCCAGAAGGTCGCGGTGCCCAACGTCTGCGTCGCATAGTTCGAGCCGACGGTAGGGCTTGGCGCATGTGCTGAACAACTGAAACTTCCAAACGCCAGCCGGTCATGTAGCCTGCGGAGCACCTCGCGCGATGGCATTTGGTTCGCGGTCTCGACTTTTGGTCCTGGTGCGTGAATAGCCTTTCACGTGATCGATGAATGCGCGCAGTTTGGGCAAGACCTGACGTCTGCCTGGGTGATATAGAAAAGCCCCGGGTGTTGTGACTGCGAAGCGTGTTAGCACCGCTCGCAATCGACCCTCGGCAATGGGTACTTTGGCGAGCGGGCCGGGCACCCGAGCGAGTCCCACACCCTGGATCGCCGCTCCGAGAAGGGTGGGATAGTCCTGCGCAATGAGCGGGCCGGACACAACGGCCTCCACTGATTTCGTGCCGTCGACAAAGGACCAGGGCGCGATCGAGCCGTTCGAGCGGCGCAAGCGCAGGCAGGCGTGACGACGCAGATCCTCGATGCGCTCCGGCCGCCCTCGCCGGTGCAAGTAATCCGAGTTGCCAACGACCACGAACGGGAACGGTGGCGTCAGCCGCACCACGACCATATCGGGCGCGATGAACTGGCCGAGACGGATACCGGCGTCGAAGCGGCCCGCCGCAAGATCCACCATTTCGTCGCTTGCGGCGATCTCCAGTTCTATTTCGGGGTAGGCCTCGCAGAAAGAGGCGATCACCGGCTCCAGGATCAGCGGGACAATTCCTCTGGGAACGGCGAGGCGCAAGAGCCCGGCGGGACGCTGACCTAGGTCGCGCGCGACCTGACCAGCAGCGACGAGTTCGTCAAAGGCAGGCGCGGCGCGTTGGAAGAAGCGTTGACCAGCCTCGGTCAGGCCGACACTACGCGTCGTGCGCATGAAGAGTGCTGCGCCGACGCGCGACTCCAGCGCGCGTACCGCCTGGCTGATCGCCGATGGAGTCACCCCGAGTTCCGCAGCCGCTTTGCGAAAACTGCGGTGCCGGGCAACGCTCAGAGATGCTTCCACGCCATCGAGCGCACCGTGCCTGACTGTGAAGTTTTGCTTCATACCCCATCAACATTATCGCGAATAGTCGCTCGCGGGAAGCCGTCGTATTCTGACCCGTGAGTCAAAGGTCACGCCGATATCGAGACCCGAGATCCGCGACAGCCACACCGAAACCTTGGAGGACCTTGTAATGAGCGACGTACTTGATGGCGTGCGAGAGCACTATCACGCGACCGGCCTGACCGAGCGGCTGAAGACGGTGCTTGCGACCCTAGCGCCGGAGAATCAGCGGCTCACTCCCCAGCAACTCGGTGCCCTCGACCAGTTTCACACCCGCGGGCTCGCTGCGACCGCGGAGCTTGCCAAGTTGGCTGGGATCACCGCTGACATGTCGGTTCTGGATGTCGGCTCGGGTGTCGGCGGGCCGGCGCGTTTCCTGGCTGCGACCTACGGCTGCCGCGTTACGGGCGTCGATCTGAGCCCGCCATTCGTGCAAGCCGCGCGCTATCTGACCGAGCGCACGGGACAGAGCGGACAGGTGTCGTTCCAAACCGCCAGTGCGCTGGAGCTTCCATTTGACGACGGCCGCTTCAACGTCGTGTTGCTGCAGCATGTGGCGATGAACATCTTCGAGCGGCCGCGGCTCTACCGTGAGATCCGGCGCGTCATAAAGCCGGGCGGCAGGTTCGCGACCTTCGACGTCGTTCTGAACAGCGGCGAGCCGCACTATCCCCTCCCTTGGGCGCGAACTCCGGCAACGAGCTTCCTCGCGACACCCACGGCGACGCGCGAGGCGATCGAAACAGCCGGTTTCCACGCGCTCGCATGGCAAGACGACACTGAGGCGGCCAAAACGTGGTTCGCCGAGCTGCGCGCCTCAGGGCCGCCGCCCTCGCCGAATCTCGGTGTGGTGATGGGGCCGGACTTCGCGCAGCTCGCCGCCAACTTGGGACGAAGTCTCATGGAAGGCCGGCTCGGCATCCTCAGCGCGGTGTTCGAGCCGACATCAATCGACACCTGACACCCGGGGGATCAAATGTCGTCCACAATCCTCTTCGCAACACAAGGCGTCCTTGGATATGTCGGCTGGCTGCTTTGCTTCTGCGTGTACATCTGGCCGAGGCTCAAAGCGATGGAACACCTCGAAGCGCAACGCGCCATCGCCACGCTTCATAGCTTCCGCTTCTTAGGTCTCGTCGTCCTTCTCCCAGGCGTAGTCGGCCCCCATTTCCCGGCTAGCTTGGCCGTAGTCGGCGCCTATTGGGATCTCGCGACCGCGGTGCTCGCCATGCTGGCGCTTCTCACTGTCAGGATACGTCCGTTGTTTTGGCTCTTTGTCGTCGCCTTCAATCTCGTCGGGGTAGTCGGCCTCATCCTGACCTATTACCACGCCGTCCAGGTCGACCTACCGGCGATAGCAGGGGAGTTTGGCGCCGCATTCCCCATCCCGGTTCTCTACGTGCCCCTACAGATGATCACGCACGTCGCCGCGTTCTACTTGCTGGTGCGTTCATGGGCCGTCAGTCCAGCCGGACGGCTTCTACCTGGATCCGCAGGGTGACTTCCTGCCGGAAGCCGTACTGGACTCCCGAGTCCACGCCGAAATCGGCGCGGTTGAAGGTGCCCGAGGCGTCCGCACCGCAAACCTCGCGCTGGAGGATCGGAGCCTCGTCATTTAGAGGTGGCGACGGTGCGACTCGCGCGCCTCGGACCAATTCGCTCGAAGCCACTTGGATGCGAAGCCACAAGACGTACGGTCGAATAGGCACGCCCACAGACACGGTGAAGACATGCATCAGTCGCGAGGGAGACAGACGCGCAACGCGGGCGAGCGCAGCCAAAGATAGATCTTCCGAGACCCCGATTTGCTGCCGCAGGTAGTCGAGCACGCGGGCCACCTGCGCGGGAATCGCTACTGGACGCCTCCGTGCAGCAGCTCTGTCCTGACCCAGGTCTCCACGCACTCAGCCGGTCGCACGCCCCTGCCTGCCGCTCAACCGCCCGGGAGTTTTGCTGCCAGAACGTCGACCATTTCGATCTTCGGCGCGTCCGCCAGCAGGCGCGGCGCCTCCGCCATCAGTGCCTTGGCAATATCGCCAGCCAGATGCGCCTCACGCCCGGAGTCCGACGCGAACGCGTCGAATATTGCGAAGGTCGCAGGTCCCAGTCGCAAGGCGAACCAGACGGGGGTCGCCGCCTCGCGATTGGCTAGCGCCAGGGCGCTCGTGAGGAAGTCCTGCACCTCTTGCTCCTTGCCGGGCTTCGCCTGCAAACGTACCCACAGTGCAACTTTCACCATATGTCCTCGCTTTTTCCGGTGTTAATCGACGAATCCATGAATTGCCGTTAGCGCACGGACTTCCCCATTGCGCAAATGGAGCGGCCGCTTTCCACAGCTCCTCGGCTTCCTGCTCCTGAGAGACCGGGCTGAGGCGAACACTATTGCAAGGCTCGATTGATAAGCCTCTGGAATCGCCGGAAGATGACTGAAAATCCGCGTGTTGGTGGTTCGAGTCCGCCTGAACAAAATCAAAGCATTGTCAAGCACGACACGGACGTGAAGAGTCCGGGAGGACGGCCGCTCAGCGCGTCATAAGGGAGCCTGAAGAGTCTGGTCGACTGCAGTTCGTGCAATACTGGGTCGAATCGCTCAAGAGCCTAGGGTTCGAAGGTGAAGTGCGGTTCGAGTTGATCACTGGCTCGAAGAATCAGCCCCGCACCGGAGCGTGCCGGCTTGCCTGCGGCAACGACCGGACACATGAGGAGCATCGAGGCGTAGGCCCGCCAGGGTTTCCACGCTTCGGCCCGTCGCAACAGCTCCTGCCAACCCGACGTGGCATCGAAAACACCGTGCAGCTCCGCGAATTCGGCAGGCAGCGCGTCCGAATCGTTGAGAGCGCGCATTGCGACATACTGAATGACCGCGTCGTCAACACCGTTGACGGCCCGCAGCTTCGCAAGGAGGTCATCCGGCGGCGCATTCGACCGGAGAGCGGCAACGGCTCGCGCCGCAGATCGGACGGCATCGGCGGTGAGTCGAGGGAGGAAGTCCAGACGGCTGCCGGCGAGTACGGCCGCGCTCGGGAACGTGCGGTAGAGCTCCCCCGCGCCGAGCGACGATAGCGGCTCCCCGCATTCCTCGACGAGTTGAGCCTGAAGGCTCTGCGTTTCATCGAGCGAGAACCTGCGGCGGAGAACCGCATGCACGACCGGCTCAAGGTTGTCCCAGGCCCCAGGAAGCCGGACGCCCGAGTGACGCTCGAGGAGCGGCGCGAGCAGGCTGTCCGAGCCCAGGATCTGACCGATCACGTCCGGATCCGCGGCCAGATCGAACATTGCCCGCACACGGGCGACGATCTGAAGCAGGTACTCGGGCTTCGGGAATGTGATGTGAACGCGCAGGGCGTTCGCGCCCGGCGCCGGTCGCACGTCGAGCAGGCCATGGTGCGACTGTATTGCCAACGTTCGGCGATACGCGCCGTCACGCACTGCTTCGACTCCCGGGACCGAACGAGGCGCCAGAAATCGCAGCAACAGGTTCCAGTCATACGGTGGGCGAAAGGCAAGTTGAAAGACATATTCGCTCTCCCCCACACCCGTGCGCGCTCCGAGGCGTCGCAGCTCTAACGGCGGACGCCCATGGAACTTCCTGAAAACGTCGTTGAAGCGCCGAATGCTCCTAAATCCGGAGGCCATCGCGACGTCGGCCATGGAAAGGTTGGTGTCGCTGATCAGTTGCTTGGCGAAGTGCAGCCGGCGAGTCTGGGCGACCGTGGTCGGCAGCGCGCCCAGGTGTCGGCGGAAGAGCCGCGACAAGTGCCGTGAGCTGACGCCGAGCCTCGCAGCCAGCGTCTCGATGCTGGCCTCATCGAGGGCGCCTTCCGCGATCAAGCGCAGGCCCCGACTCACGGTCGTCGAAGTGCCATTCCATGCGGGAGTGCCGGGCGCCACTTCCGGACGGCAGCGCAAGCATGGCCGGAATCCGGCCGCGGAAGCGGCGGCCGCCGAGGGGAAAAACCGGACGTGCGCTCGCTTGGCGTGCGGCGAAGGGCAAATCGGACGGCAATAGATGCCCGTCGAGGTGATCCCGATGAAGATGCGACCGTCGAAGCGCGCATCCCGGCTGAGGCGCGCCTGCTCGCAGGTCTGCTCGTCGAACTCCACGCAGCCATATTACCCGCACCCGTCGCGCTACACATCGAGGTCCGATTCCAGCGAGAAAACGGGGATGCGTTGCGTATATTCCCCGGGACATCGGCTGATTTCGGGAGCCCGCCATGAAGACCAAACTGCTACCCGGACTTTTCTCTGCGGCGCTGTCACTCCTGCTCGCTTGCGGCGCGCATGCGGCAGGATCAGGGGCCACCCGGTACCGGGTCATCAATCTCGGCGACCCGGCGGGAGGCCAGTTCAGTCAGGGAACCACCGATAACCAGCTCGGCTGGATTGCCGGCTGGTCGCTCCGGGCGGACGCAACCATGCAGGCGGAGCTCTGGCGGGACGGATCGGCCATGAATCTCGGTACGCTTGGCGGTCCGGCACTCAACAGCGCGGTGGCATGGCCCAATCGCAATGACCACGGCATCATCGTCGGGATTTCGGAGACCGACGAGCTACAGCCAAACGGGGAGAGCTGGAGCTGTTATCTCGCCGTCTT
>DATMNF010000009.1:0-2067 GCA_035569355.1 Steroidobacteraceae bacterium | reverse complement strand
AGGCTCGAAATATTCACGATACGCGCCTCGTCGCTTTGCTTGAGGATGGGCAGGAACGCACGAGTCATGCGGACCACGCCCCAAAAATTGATGTCGAACAGCCACTCGAAATCGGTCTCGCTGACCTCGTCGAACGATCCGCCAACCGCAACGCCGGCGTTGTTGACGAGAAGATCCACCGTGGCGTGATGTTGCGCGACGGCGGCCGGAAAAGCCGCCACGGCCGTTCGGTCGGCGACATCGAGCGGATGGAGGCTCACGTTGACGCCGCGGTTTTCGAGCAATTCGCGCGTCTTTGCAAGCCGCGCTTGATCGATATCAGCCAAAGCGAGATGGCAGCGCCGTGCCGCGAGCGAAAGTGCAATCGCGCGGCCGATACCGCTGCCGGCGCCGGTCACCACGGCGGTGCGCCCCGCAAGGTTCATGTCGATTCGAACTCGAGGACGCCATCGTCGATCCTGCCGAAGCGCAGCGTCAGCGCGTCCAGAAAGTAGTTCTGGTACACCTTCCACGGCCGAAGAGAACCCTGCTTGGGCAGCACATCCGAGGCTCGAATCACGTAACCGGACGTGAAATCCAAGAAGGGCTCCTCGGCGGCAGCCGGGTTGCGCCGTGGGGTGGCGATCGCAACCCCATGCGATTGCATGTGCCGGATCAGACGGCACACGTAGCGGGCCGTCAATTCCGCCTTCAGCGTCCAGGACGCATTCGTATATCCGAAGGTGTATGCCATGTTCGGCACGCCGCTCAGCATCGCGCCCTTGTAGGCCAAGGCCCGGGATATTTCCACCCGGACGCCATTCACCACGAACTCGATGTCGCCGAGCAAATTCAACTCAAGGCCCGTTGCCACCACCACGATGTCCGCCCGCAGTTCCGCGCCGGACTTGAGGCGGATCCCTTCGGCGGTGAAGGCATCAACCTCGTCCGTGATCACGGTGACGGCCCCACTTCCTATCGCCTTGAACAGGTCCCCATCGGTGACCACGCACAGGCGCTGCGTCCACGGGTTGTAACGCGGCGTGAAATGCCTTGCGACATCGAAGTCCGCGGGCAACCGTTTCTGAACCAATCGAATCAGCCTCGCCTTGGCGGGTTCAGGCCATCTGCGCGCGAATTGATAGAACGCCATGCCGACGCAGACGTTCTTCATCCGCACCAGGGAGCAGGCGACGCGGCGCGGCAGCCATCGCCCCAGCCGGCTCGCTATCGGGTCCACCGTGGGCAGGTTGAACAGATACGAGGGCGATCGCTGCAGCATGGTCACATGCGCGGCATTCTTCGCCATTTCCGGGATCAAGGTGACGGCGGTGGCGCCGCTGCCGATGACGACGACCCGCTTGCCGCAGTAGTCGAAGCGATCGGGCCAAAACTGCGGATGCACGATGGTGCCGCCATACGCCGCCTCATTCGCGAACGCGGGGCGGTATGCCGAGCGGTAACTGTAGTAGCCGCTGCAGACGTAGAGGAACCGGCAATGAAAGCGCACGGGGGGTTGGCCGGCGCTGCGAAGCGCTTCAACGGCCCAGCGCGCAGAGTCGCTGCGCCATGTTGCGCTCGTTACCCTGTGCCCGAATCGGATGTTGGCATCGAGCCCCGCTTCGCGCGCCGTTTCCACGATGTAACGCAAGATCGATGATCCATGGGCAATCGCATTGGCGTGTGTCCACGGGCGAAAGGAGTATCCGAGTGTGTGCATGTCGGAATCCGATCGAACGCCGGGAAATCGGAAAAGATCCCAAGTGCCGCCGATGCAGTCGCGAGCCTCGAGAATTGCGACGCTTTGGGAGGGACAGCGGCGCTGCAAATGGACCGCGGCCCCGACGCCGGACAGGCCTGCGCCGACGATCAGAACATCGACCGACTGATCCGCCGATTCGGCATTTGTCAACGTTCGATCCCTCGCTCGCACGTCATCCTCAAGGGGTGTTTCCGGCCGTGTATGATTATCCTCCCGTCAAAGACCTCGCCTAATCATGACCGAACTCGCTTAATCATGGCCGAACTGGCTCAATCATGACCGAATTCAAATCCGATTTCTTGCGCACGCTGGCCGAGCGCGGATAC
>DATMNF010000008.1:0-11635 GCA_035569355.1 Steroidobacteraceae bacterium | reverse complement strand
CGACGTGGTACTGGCGAATCCCGAAAGCGCGGACGCCTCGCAGGATGCCGTCCGGAACGATCTGCTGGCCGCCTGCCGTCGCGCGCTGGCGGCCCATAAGGTGCCCGCGTTGTTGCGCTTCGTGCCCTCCCTGGAGTTCACCGCGGCCGGCAAGTTGGTGCGGCCCAACAGCTAGGAGCCTGGCTTCAGATTCGGACGCGGCCGGCCGAAATCGCGGCAAACAATGCCTCATCCAGCGGAACGTAGGCGTGACGTTGGGGATCGGCGAAAAACAGCGGATCACCGATTCGCGCGGGGTCGAATCCTTCCTCCACGAGGTCTTGCTTGCGCGCTTTGAAGGTGTCCGTGGCGTCGATGGCCGGCCGCAGCCGTAAGAAGACCGGCCGCGCATACGCAGGCAAGCGCAGCGCGATGTCGGCGCGAAACGCGGCGAGATCGAACTCTGCATCCACCACCAATGCCGCAGCTCCGGCGCGGCCATCCGCACCGGGTACCGCGACGCCGTAGACCACGCCGTCGCGGACGCCGCGGCTGGCGGTGAGCGCGGTCAGCACCTCGGCGGTCGAGACGTTCTCGCCTTTCCAGCGGAAAGTGTCGCCGACGCGGTCGACGAAATAATAGAACCCGCCCTCGTCGCGGCGCATCAGGTCGCCCGTGCGATACCAAGCATCGCCGGTCTTGAAGACATTGCGCAATATCTTGCGCGCCGAAGCCTCGGGGTCCGCATAGCCCTCGAATCTGCCCGCGAGTGCCGTGGCCGCGGCGGGGATGAGTCCGGCGGCTTCACCGACTTCGTCGTTCTCACAGCGCTCGCAAAACCCTTCTGCGTCGCGCCGCGGCTCGCCGCGGTCGAAGTCGAATCGCAGCAACGCCACGGGCAGACGGTGCGACAGAAACGAGGGGATCTTGCCGATGGCGCCGGGCTGTCCCTCGCAGTTGTAGAGCGAGAAATTGCCTTCGGTGGATGCGTAGTACTCGAGAATTCTGGGAATCTTGAAGCGGTCTTGAAAGCGTTCCCAGACCTCCCGTCGCAAGCCGTTGCCGCAGGCGAGGCGCAGCGAGTGCCTGGTTTCAATGTCCTCGCGGGGCGCATTGACCAGGTAGCGGCATAACTCGCCGATGTACTGGAACAACGTGCACTGCTCATCGCGCACGTCGCTCCAGAAATCAGAGGCCGAGAAGCGCGTCCGTATCACCACCGCGCCTCCGCCGACCAGCGTGGCGCCGCTCGCTACGACGCCTCCCACGCTGTGGTAGAGCGGCAGACAATTGAACATGCGATCGGTCGGGCGGGTGTCCATCAAGCCGGCGAACCAATGGCTCCACTGCATGACGCGGTAGTGGCTGACCTTGGCCGCCTTGGGCAGACCGGTGGTGCCCGAGGTGTAGATATAAAGCGCGGTACTCATGATCGGCGGCTGCACGCGCTCCGAATCGCGCAATGTCTCGCCCGAAAATCGATCTCGTTCAGGCGCGAGCGGAGCGAGGTCTTCGCTGCTGTAACCGTGAACGCGATACGCAAGCTCCGCACCCAGGCGCGCGCGCACCGCAGTCAGCCGCGATGCGAGCTCGGTGCCGACGATGATCGCCTTGGGCGCAGCGATGTTGATCGAGTGGACCAACGCTTCGCCCGCGAGATTGGTGTTGATGAGAGCAACGCTCACGCCGATGCGGGAAAGCCCCAGCCAGATCGCCATATACTCGGCGCAATTCAGCATCATCAAGCTGACGGTGTCGCCGGGCTCGAGGCCCTGGGCTAGCCCCCATCGCGCATGCTGATTGCAGCGAATCGCGAGTTCACGATAGCTCAAGATGGCCTCCGGCGACACGAGCGCCGGTGCGGCGTCGAATTGCTGCGCCAGGCGATCGAGCAATACCGGGAGCGTGACCCCGAGACGGTCGATGGATGCGGTGCGCTCCAGAGCGCGGATCCACGCCTCTCGAGCAAATTTCGAATTCGCTGCCAAGGGTTCTGTCGCAGGCATGGGCTTCCGGCCGCCGGTTTCGGAATTGCGAACCGTACCACGACTGCCCACAGCGTTCGAGTTACACTGTCGGCATTTCTCAAACGAAATTTCGCAGCAAAATGAAGCGAGAAACGATCGCAATTCACGGCGGTTTCGACTCGGACCCCACGACCAAGGCCGTAGCCGTGCCCATTTACCAGACGGCCGCGTACGCATTCGACAGCGCCGAGCACGGGGCCGCGCTCTTCAACCTCGAAGTGCCGGGCTATCGCTACACCCGAATCGCCAACCCGACCACCGACGTCCTGGAGCAGCGGGTCACCGAGCTCGAGGGCGGAGTCGGCAGCATCAGCGTGAGCTCGGGACAGACGGCGATCTATTACGCGGCGTTGAATCTCACGGAGATGGGCCGCAACATCGTCTCGGTACCGCAGCTCTACGGCACCACCTACACCTTGTTTGCGCACATTCTGCCCAAGCTCGGCGTGCAAGTACGCTTCGCCAAATCCGACCGCGCCGCCGATCTCGAGGCGCTCGTCGATGCCGATACGCGTGCCATATTTTGCGAAACGGTGGGCAACCCCGCCGGCAACGTGTGCGACCTCGAAGCGCTCTCCGCCGTCGCACATCGGCATCGAATGCCGCTGATCGTCGACAACACGGTCGCCACGCCGATGCTGGTGCGGCCGATCGATTACGGTGCGGACATCGTGGTCCATTCACTTACGAAATTCATGGGCGGCCATGGAACCACGCTCGGCGGCATCGTCGTGGACTTGGGGACTTTCTCGTGGACCGAGAATGCCGACCGCTACCCGATGTTTACGCAGCCCGACGAGTCGTACCATGGACTCGTGTACGCCGATCACTACGGCGCCGCCGCATTCATTGGCCGATGCCGCAGCGTGTACCAGCGCACCATGGGCGCGGTGCTCTCGCCGATGAACGCGTTCCTGCTGTTGCAGGGCATCGAAACGGTCGCATTGCGGATCGACAGGCACGTCGAGAATGCGCGCAAGGTAGCCGAATTCCTGCGCGGCGACTCGCGCGTCGAGTCGCTGAATTTTGCCGGCTTGGCGGATAATCCGTACTATCCGCTGGTGCAGAAGTACCTCGGCGGCAGGGCTTGCTCGCTGATGACCTTCGAGATCCGCGGAGGTCTTGCGGCCGGCATGCGTTTCTACGACGCGCTCAAGCTCTTCAAGCGTCTGGTGAATCTGGGGGACGCGAAGTCCCTCGCTTGCCATCCGGCATCGACGACGCATCGGCAGATGTCGCCGTCGGAACAGGCGGCCGCCGGCGTGTCTCCCGGCGGTATTCGCTTGAGCGTCGGGATCGAACACATCGACGACATCCTCGCCGACCTGGATCAAGCGCTCGAGCTCGCCGTCCTATCAGGATGAACCGCAAACCACTGCCGGGCCCCCAAACGGCCTTGTTCCCGACGACGTCGCAGCGCATTCGCGTCGAGGAATGGCTGACGGGCGAACTGCAGCGCGCCTTGCTGCGCATTCAGGCGGGACCGGTCGTTCCGACGGTCGACATGGCCGCCTTTCGCGCGGAACTCGATGCCTACGACTTCGAAAAGCCGCGCCCGCTCGAGGACTTGCTTCGCTGGACCATCGAGCGCATGGAACACGGCATCGTCCAAATGGCCAATCCTCGTTATTTCGGGTTGTTCAATCCCGGCCCGAACTTTCCGGCGCAGTGTGCCGATCGCATCGCCGGCCTATTCAATCCGCAATTGGCGAGTTCGGGTTCATCCCCCGTGCCGGTGGAGCTCGAACGGCACGTCATCCGCGCCATCGCGCGGCGCGCAGGCATGGGTGACGAGACGGCCGGGCATTTCGCCACCGGCGGCTCGGAGTCGAACTACACCGCACTGCTGTGCGCCCTGACGGGCGCGCATCCTGAATTCGCCGCAGACGGGGCCCGTGCCTTTGCGGGTCCGGTCAAACTCTACACCTCGCGCGACTGTCACATCGCGTGGCTCAAGATCGCGCACCAGGCCGGAGTCGGGCGTGCGGCGCTGCGTCTGGTCGAAACCGACGGCGGGGGCCGGATGGACCCGCAGGCGCTCGCGCGTGCCATAGCCTTCGACCGCGCCCACGGGGCGGTGCCCGTGATGGTGGTGGCCACCGCAGGTACCACTGCCGCCGGCATGATCGATCCCTTGGACGCTTGCGCCGACGTCGCACGGCGGGAACATCTTTGGTACCACGTCGATGCCGCCTGGGGCGGCGCGGCGCTGGCGTCGGATCGATTGCGCAAGGTGCTCGCCGGAATCGAGCGCGCCGACTCGATCACCATAGATGCGCACAAGTGGCTGGCCACAACCATGGGTTGTGCGCTATTCATCACGCGTCACGCGCGCCTGCTGTCCGAAGCCTTTCATGCCTCGACGAGCTTCATGCCGTCGAGCGTGTCCGGCGTCGATCCCTACCTCAACAGCGTGCAGTGGTCGCGCCGCTTCCTGGGATTGCGCTTGTTTTTCGCGTTGGCCAGCGCGGGTTGGGATGGACTGGGCGCCCACGTGGAGCGCGGCGTCGAAGTCGTGGACCGAATCAGGGAAAAACTCACCCTGCTGGGATGGACGGTCGCCAACGATTCTGCGCTGGCGGTGCTGGATGTGGTGCCGCCGGCCGGACTTGGGCCGGTGCGCGACCTGGTGCGCCGCGTAGTGGCCTCGGGGCGGGCATGGGTTGCGCCCGCGACGTTCGAGGGCCGCGACGTGGTCCGGATCTGCGCAACGAACGGCGAAACGGCCCTCGAGGATGTGGATGCCCTGATCGACGTGCTCAATTCGGGGGCCGGCTAGGAACCTGTCTGAGTATTCCGCGTGGAATACTCAGACAGGTTCCTAGGCTTTGCGCAAAGAGAGCGTGCGCACCACCAGTGCCTGGATCGCCGTCACGGAATGGAAATTCTCGGGCGTAATATCCGATTGCGGAATGGCGATGTCGAACTCGAGTTCGACGGCCAGCATGAGATTCACCATTTTCAGCGAACTGAGCCCTAGGTCACTCAGTTGACGATCGACCGGAAATGGCTCCGGAACGGCCGAACCGGTCCCGAGGGTCTGCTTTACGAGCGCCACCAGCTGATTACGCACCTCCTCAATCGCCTTCGGATCCACTCGATGCCTCTCCTCAAACAGCCGTCCGATCATACCGTGTGGCACGGCTTTGTTGAGCCTGTCACACAATATATTCGATGTTTTGCCTATGCTTACACAAGCTGAATGGGGCCCTCAGTACGTCGCGTCACGGCGGCTCATGCGGTTGTCGGCCTTCCGGACTGGCGCGCATAATGCGCGAACATTGCCGCGGGCCCTTCAGATGATTGGGGGATTTTGATGGAACCACACCGAATCCCGGGTCCGGCCCGGGTGATCAATGTTCGTCAGAACGATCTGACGGCGCGCGCGCGGGCCGCGGCCGAAATCGCGAGAATGCACGCTGCGGCGACGGACGCGGAAGCGCGTTTCCCCGGCGAAGCTTTTAGCGAGATTCGTAAGCAGCGCCTTCTCGGCATCCAGGTCCCACAGGCCTTGGGCGGTGAGGGTGCGAACATCGCGGAAATCGCGGACGTGTGCTACATCCTCGGTCAGGCTTGCTCGTCGGCGGCGCTGATCTACGCGATGCACCAGATCAAGATGGCATGCATCGTGCGGCACGCCAAGGGCAATGCCGCACTCGAGCGAATTCTGGCGCGCATCGCCTCCGAGCAGTTGCTGATGGCCTCATCCACCACCGAAGGGCAGACCGGCGGCAACGTGCGTTCCAGCGAGGCCGCCGTCGTGCATGATGGCGGCCAGGTCACTCTCGAGCGCAAAGCGACGGTCATTTCGTATGCCGTGGAGGCGGACGGTGTCGTTACCACCGCGCGGCGCGCGGCCGACGCCGCCGCGTCCGATCAAGTGTTGTTGGTCCTGCTCAAGGCGGACTACACGCTCGAACGCTTGCAGGTATGGGACACGCTCGGCATGCGAGGGACTCATAGCGAAGGCTTCACTCTGCGGGCGCGCGCCGCGGCCGAGCAGATCATCCCCGAGCCCTACGACCGGATTCACGCGCAAACCATGGTCCCCTTCGCCCATCTTCTGTGGGGTTCGGTCTGGGCCGGGATCGCCGCCGCTGCCACCGGCAAAGCGCAAGCTTTCATCCGACACGCGGTGCGAAGCTCGAACGGCCAAATGCCGCCGGGCGCCGCGCATTTCACGCAGGCGGTCTCGACGCTGAGAACTTTGCGCGGAGTGCTGGCGGCGAACCTCCGCAGCTACGAAGCCATCATGTCGGATGAAAAGGCGATCTCATCCCTGGAATTTCAGGCCGCGATAACCTTGACGAAGGTGCAGGCCTCGGAACTCGCCGTTTCGGCCGTCCTGAGCTCGCTGCGCGCCTGCGGGTTGTCCGGCTATCGCAATGACACCGAATTCACCATCGGCCGGCTCCTGCGCGACGTGCTGTCCGCCCCGATCATGATCAACAATGACCGCATACTCACCAATCTGGCCACGACGTCTTTGATGACGCCGTTGCCGACTTCAATCAGTGGTTGAATCCCCTATGCCACCCACCGGGTCCCCCACCGCCCGCAATGTTCCGGCCGATCCCCTCGCGCATCTCGCCGAAGCGCTGTTCCGATCCATGGGGGTCGATGGCGTGTATGCGCGCAGCGCTCTGTATACCCACCTCGTCGAGCGTCTCGAGTCGTATATCTCGAGGCAACGGGACCCGAAGGCGGAAATCATGCGCTTCCCGCCCGTGATGAGCCGCAAACAACTCGAGAAGTCGGGCTACCTGAAGAGCTTTCCGAATTTGCTTGGGTGTGTTTGCGCTCTGCATGGATCGGAGGCTTCGATTCGCACCGCGGTCGAAAAGGCCGACAACGGCGGCGACTGGACCACCGCGGTCACAGCCTCGGATCTCGTGCTGTCGCCCGCGGCGTGTTATCCGGTATACCCGATCGCGGCAAGTCGCGGTCCGTTGCCGGGCGGCGGTTTGCAATTCGACATCGAAGCGGATGTGTTCAGGCACGAGCCGTCGCGCAGCCTGGATCGTCTGCAGTCCTTCCGGATGCGCGAATTCGTGAGAGTCGGATCGCCCCAGGAAATCTTGGAGTTCCGCGAGAACTGGATGGCCAAGGCCCCGCGGCTCGCGGCCGATCTCGGCCTGACTTTCAGCATCGACGTGGCGAGCGATCCTTTTTTTGGCCGCGTCGGCCAAGTCATGGCCGTCAGTCAGCGCCAACAAGCGCTGAAATTCGAGTTGTTGGTGCCCTACTATCCGTCGGCGCCGCCCACCGCTTGCATGAGCTTCAACTATCACCGCGACCACTTCGGCCAGGTGTGGGGCATCCGCGACGACAAGGGCGAATTGGCGCATACCGGCTGCGTCGCCTTTGGAATTGACCGGCTGGCGGTGGCGCTGTTTGCGATTCACGGCTTGGACTTGGCCAGATGGCCGGCGATGACCAAGGCTGCGCTCGCCCTCTGAGCTTACCTGGACATAAGCCGTGCCGCTCGACCCGCGCGTTAGACGGTTTCTAGATGTTCTGGCGGCGGGCAAGCCGCCGAACGCCGCCCTCGGCATCACGGTGGAGGAACGGCGTCGAGGGCTGGCGGAGCTCATGAAGTTCGCGGGACCGGAAGTCGAGGTGAGCCGCAGCGAGGATCGCACCCTTCCCGGACCGGGCGGTCCGCCACTCGCCGTCAGGATCTATACGCCCCTTGGCGCCGCCGCCGAAATGCTGCCGGGGCTGGTTTACTTCCACGGCGGCGGCTTCGTCGCGGGCACGCTCTCGACGCACGATTCCATCGCCCGGACGCTCGCCAATTCCGGCGCCTGCCGGGTCGTCTCGGTCGAATACCGCCTGGCCCCAGAGCACCGATTCCCCGCCGCGCTCGACGATGCGCTGGCGGCGGTCACCCACGTGGGTGCCCACGCCGCGCTCTTCGGTATCGACCCCGCACGCCTTGGTGTCTGCGGCGACTCGGCGGGCGCGACGCTCGCGGCGGCGACCTGCCAGGCCATCGCCCGGATCGGTCTCCCGCGGCTGCGGTTGCAGTTGCTGATTTGCCCGATTCTCGATTACAGCGCCTCGAGCGCGTCCCGGCGCGATCTCGCGAGCGGCTATCTGCTCGATCAGGCGATGCTCGATCACGACCTGTTGCACTACGCGCCGCAGGGCGCGGATCCGGCCGATCCGAGGATCTCGCCGCTGCGCGCGGGCGATCTTGCCGGTTTGCCGCGCACCGCCATTCACACCGCGGAATTCGACCCGGTACGCGACGAGGGCCGGGAATATTTCGAGCGCCTCGACCGGGCGCACTGTGAAGTGTCCTACACTTGTCACCCGGGTATGATCCACCTGTTTTACGCGCTCGGGGGCGTGATTCCGTATGCGCGGTCGGCGTTCGAATTGATCGGCAGCGATATCAAGGCTGCCTGGCCTGACGGAGGAAGAAAATAAAGTGGCGGAACGCGTCGTAGCGGAACGCATGATCCAGCAAGTGCATGCGGCGCGCGTCGGCGGCGATCTCGTGGGCCTATGCCGGCTGTTTGCGGATCGAGGACGCTTTGAAATCGTCGGCGCCAGCGCCGACAAACCGATCGCGATCCGGGCCACTAGCATCGAGGAACTGCGGCCGTGGCTCGCCATGATGGTCAAAGTGTTCCGGCTGAGCGACTATCGCTTATTGTCCCTGGTGGTCGAATGGCCTCGAGCCACGGCGCACTGGCGCACCGACATTTACTCCAAGGTCACCGGGGCCACCGTTCCGACCGAGCTGATCGACCTCATGGAATTGAGCGAGAATCGTATCTTGAGCTACGTCGAATTTTTCGCGCCTCGCTGAATGGACGAACCGCATTGGTTGGGCATCGCGCGGGAATTGCGCGCAATTGCGCAGACCGGCCTGGCTTTCACCGCGGATCGCTTCGATCGGCAACGCTATGAGCGGCTGCGCGAGTTGGCCGCCTCGATGCTGGCACAGGGGTCGGGCGAGAATTGCGAAGTCATCCTCGAGATCTTCGGTCAGGGCTCCGGATATGCAACGCCGAAAGTCGACGTGCGCGGTGCCGCCTTCGTCGACGGCCGGGTGCTGTTGGTCCGTGAGATCAGCGACGGGAAATGGACGCTCCCGGGGGGGTGGGCCGACGTCAATCAATCGGCCGCTGAAAACGTGGTCAGGGAAATCGCCGAAGAATCGGGATTTGAAGCCAAGGCATTGAAACTCGCGGCCGTCAGCGATTATCAAAAAAGCGGCCACCCACCCCGCAATATCGACGCGATCTACAAGATGTTCTTCATTTGCGAAATCACGGGCGGCTGCGCCCGTCCCAGCGACGAAACGAGCGAAGTGGCGTTCTTCGCGCGCGATGCCCTGCCGCCGCTGTCGTTGGGCCGAACCACCGTCCGGCAGATCGACCGAATGTTTCATCATGCAGCGCATCCGGAACTTGCGACGGACTTCGATTGATCGCAGCGCCGTCCACCGGCTATCCTCGCAGCCGCGGCGCCCCATCCTCGCAACCATTCGAAAGTTGATCCGCAGTGCCTGACGAAACTCTGCTCGCGATCGATCAAGGAACGAGTTCCACTCGCGCCATCGGCTTTTCTGCCGCGGGCGATGTCGTCGCGGTCGAACAGCAGAGCTTCGAACAGATCTACCCGGGACCCGGCTGGGTCGAACACGATGCCGAAGTGATCTGGGCCACGGTGATGTCCACCAGCCGCCGCGTATTGCAGCGCCTCGGGGAAGCGAAGCAGAGCACGGCCGCGATCGGCATCACCAATCAGCGGGAAACGACCGTTCTCTGGGATCGGCGCACCGGCGTACCGATCTACAACGCCATCGTCTGGCAGGATCGCCGCACGGCCGACCGGTGCCGGCGACTGGCGCTCGATGGCGGCGAGGGGGAGCTCAGCCGCAAAACCGGCCTGCGTCTCGACCCGTATTTTTCCGCTACCAAGATCGCTTGGATCCTGGATCGGGTGCCGGGCGCACGCGAGGCAGCCAAGTCCGGCCGGATCGCGTTCGGCACTGTCGATACCTTCTTGATCTGGCGCCTGACCGGCGGCCGTCTGCATCTCACGGACGCGACGAATGCGAGCCGGACCGCGCTCTATGACATCGATAAGGGCCGTTGGGACGATGCTCTGTGCGAAATGTTCGACGTGCCGCCGAGCGTGCTGCCGCAAGTACGGGACAGTGCCGGCGAGTTCGGCGTCGCCGACAAGGCGGTGCTGGGTCAAGCCTTGCCGATCTGCGGAGTCGCCGGCGATCAGCAGGCAGCACTCATCGGACAGGGATGCCTGGCCGCCGGGGACGTCAAGAGCACCTACGGCACCGGAGCATTCCTGGTGCTCAACACCGCGCAGCAACTCGTGCCCTCGAAGCACCGCCTGCTGACTACCATTGCCTATCGATTGAACGGCATAGTCACCTATGCGCTGGAGGGCTCGATCCTGTCCGCCGGCGCCGCGATCCAGTGGTTGCGCGATGGGCTCGGGCTGATCACCCACGCATCCGACGTCGAGGCGCTGGCCGCCTCGGTGCCGCACACCGGTGGGGTTTATCTGGTGCCGGCATTCACGGGGTTGGGAGCGCCTTATTGGGATCCCGATGCGCGCGCAGCGATCGTCGGGCTGACCCGTGCATCGACGCGAAGCGAGATCGCAAGGGCCACCCTTGACAGCGTCGCCTATCAGACATACGACCTGCTCGATGCGATGGCCGCCGACGGGCTGCGGCCGGAAAGCCTCAAGGTCGATGGCGGAATGTCGCAAAACGATCTATTCATGCAGCGCTTGGCGGACCTACTGGGGATGCAAATCCGCCGGCCGGCAAACCCTGAGTCCACGGCCTTTGGCGCCGCGTGCCTGGCCGGGCTCGGCGTAGGGATGTACCGCTCGCTCGCGGACATCGCCGGATTGCATCGACCCGAGACCCGATTCCAGCCGGCGTTGAGCGCGCCCGAGCGGGAAATTCAAATCGCCGGCTGGCGCAATGCGCTGCGGCGGGTAAGATCTACCTGATGGAGTTTTCCGCGTTCCTCGACCGTTGGCGTCCCAGTACCCTGCGTGCGACCGGAAGCAACATTGCTCCGGGAGTCGCCTCCACGCTGATCGTCGCCTTGGCTGCGACCTACCTTTCCGATCATTACCACGCGCCGCCCGTAATTTTCGCCCTGCTCCTCGGCATGGCCTTGAATCAATTGTCGGCGGAAGCACGCTACGCCCCCGGCATCAACGTATCGGCACGCACGTTGCTGCGGATCAGCGTCGCACTCCTCGGATTGCGCATTACTTTTGCTCAGATCGGCGAACTCGGTTGGTCGACGGCGGCGATGGTGATCGTGACCGTTCCGCTGACCATCGCGTTCGGGTGGGGACTCGCGAAGGCGATGAGGCTCGACGGCCGATACGGCGTCTTATCGGGCGGAGCCGTCGGAATTTGCGGCGCTTCCGCCGCCATGGCCATTGCCGTTGCGTGGCCCCGCAAGGATTCCGAACGAGACACCGTGGTGGTGATCGCGTGCATCACGACATTCAGCTCGATTGCCATGGTCTTGTACCCGGCCCTTCTGGCGCATCTGCACTTGGATCCGCTGCAAACCGGTCGATTCCTCGGCGGCTCGATCCATGATGTCGCGCAGGTGGTT
>DATMNF010000007.1:0-4557 GCA_035569355.1 Steroidobacteraceae bacterium | reverse complement strand
GCAGCGATGATCGCGACCGCTTCATCGACCGACATCATCGGGCCGCCGAAGGCAAAGCAATCGTCGGACAATTGCGCCATGCTACTTCTTCAAGCTTCGCTGACGCTTGCCGCCAGCACCTCTTCCAGCGAGATTGCGTATTTTCTCATCATGGCTGCGACCGCCGGGATATCATCGAGATGGGCGACCGGCAGCGTGGTGTCAACGGCCGTGTCCGTTGCGATGGCGGCAATGGCGGGATCGTCGGGAAATAGCGGCGTCTTGCCGTTGGCCTTGCGATAGACCTCGATCTTGCGGTGCGGTTCCGACTTGAACCCCTCCACCACGACCAGGTCGACGTCCGACAATCTCCTGAGCAATTGCGGCAGCCGCGGCTCCGGCATGCCGCGCAGCTCATGCATCAACGCCCATCGGTTGGCCGAGGATACCAGCACCTCCTCGGCGCCCGCCTGCCGGTGCACCCAGGAATCCTTGCCCGGCACGTCGACGTCAAAGCTGTGGTGGGCGTGCTTGATGACGGAAACGCGAAGCCCTTGCTGGCGGAAATAGGGAATGACCCGCGCCAAAAGCGTGGTCTTTCCCGCGCCGCTCCATCCCGCCAGTCCTATCACTTTCATCGTATTCTCCGGAACCCGGTATCCTTGCCGTCATTGCGAGGAGCGAAGCGACGCGGCAATCCAGCCGCTTACCGAATCAATGGATTGCTTCGCGGAGCCTGTCATCGGGCCGCGCTTTTGCGCGGACCCGTTGGCTCGCAATGACGCTTCCGGCCATTTCGTTTGTACCTGGAGATGCTTATATCGGTCTTGAGACGTTGTCATGCTATGCTGCATTCATGATGAAGATCGAGAAAACCCCAGTTCCCCTGATCCTGCCGAATCCGCAGGACCCGCGGCTGACCGAACGCGTGACGGGGACCGACCAGAGCGGCGCCAGCACCGCTATCAATGTGCCGGTGGAGCGGCCATTGACGCTTTACCTGAACGCGCAGGAAATCGTCACCATGATGACGATCGGCGACTATCCTGAGTATCTGGCGCTAGGATACCTGCTCAATCAGAACATGCTCAAATATGACGACATCGTCACCGAGGTCGAGTATCACGACGACTTGCAGGTCGTGGTGGTTCGTACCGAGCACAACACCAATTTCGAGCAGAAATTGAAGAAGCGCACGCAGACCTCAGGCTGCGCGCAAGGCACTGCGTTTGGCGATCTGATGGAGGCCGTGGAAAGCGTTGTGCTGCCCGGCGCAGAACTGCGTACGTCCTGGCTCTACCAGCTCACCCACGCCATCAACACCATGCCCTCGCTCTATCTCGAAGCCGGGGCCATCCACGGCTGCGTGCTTTGCAAGGAGGGCACGCCTGTCTGCTACACCGAGGACGTCGGCCGTCACAATGCGGTCGACAAGATCGCCGGGTGGATCTATCGCCACGGCGTCGACCCCGCCGACAAGATCCTCTACACCACCGGACGGCTCACTTCCGAAATGGTCATCAAGACGGTGCGGATGGGGATTCCGATTCTCGTCTCGCGTTCCGGCTTCACCGCCTGGGGCGTCGATCTGGCACGGCAGACTGGACTGACGCTGATCGGCCGCGCACGGGGAAAGCGGTTCATTGCGCTGTCTGGCGAGGGGCGCATCGTCTACGACCAGAATCCGGCTTACGTCGAAGAGGAATCTGCGCGGCACAAGCGCAAGGGCGCTGAGCGTGACGACTGAATTTTCCGCACCCGCAACTCCCGGCATATTGCTGGCCGGCGGCCTGGCGCGGCGGATGGGCGGCGGCGACAAGCCGATGCGCGAGATCGGCGGCCGCACGATCCTTGAGCGGGTCATCGCACGGCTCAAGCCGCAATGCGACGCGCTCACTCTCAATGCCAACGGAGATCCGACGCGATTTGCCGGTTTTGGCTTGCCGGTGATTGCGGATTCCGTGGCGGATTTCCCGGGTCCGCTCGCCGGAATTCTCGCAGGCCTCGACTGGGCAGCTGCGAACCGGCCCGATGCCGGCTGGGTGCTGAGTGCTGCGGCGGATTGTCCATTTCTACCGCGCGATCTTGTCGCGCGCCTGCACCGCGGACGCATCGAACAGAACGCGCAGCTTGCGGTCGCCGCCTCCGCCGGTCAGTCGCATCCCGTGATCGGCCTGTGGAGCGTGGCCTTGCGCGAGGAGCTTCGCCATGCGCTCGTGGTGGAAGACATCCGGAAGATCGATCGCTGGACCGCGCGCTACCCGCTCGCGACCGTGACGTGGCCGGTCCTGCCGCTCGATCCGTTCTTCAATGCAAATACGGTGGATGATCTCGCCCAAGCCGAACGGCTGGCGGAATTGGACGGGGATTAGCGGCCCCCTCTTCGTCCCGGCCAAGCGAGTGAAGCGAGCGCGAGCCGGGACCCATAACCACAGGCGTGCGTATTCGAGAAGGCTGGGGCCGCTGCGGGGCTTAACAATATTGGCCCGGCGGTTACGGGTCCCCGCTTTCGCGGGGACGACTCGCGGAGAATTCGCATCCGAAATCCCGTCCAGCCCTATCCCGCCAGCGGCACGGTCCAGGCGTCGTAGGCATAGACCCAGTCGGTATCGGTCTTTTCCTTCAGCCAGGTATTGGTTCGCGATGTCTGCTGAACACGCGCGGTGCGCTCCCGCCGCGTTGCCTCGAACCTTCGAAACGCGTCAGCGACACCGTCGCGTTCCACGCCATCGAGGCAACGCGAGAGCACGGCAGCGTCTTCGATCGCCATCGCCGCGCCTTGCGCCATGTAGGGCGTCATCGGATGACAGGCATCGCCGAGCAGCGTCACGTTTCGATCGGCCCAGCGCTGAAGCGCATGGCGATCGACGATTGCCCATTTGTGCACGTCCGGGCAGGCTGCGAGCACATTCGTAACCTGGGGATTGAAGCCTTCGAACGCCGCCCGTAATGCCCTGACATCGCCCTTCGCCGACCAGGATTCGATCGTGAAATCCGGCTCCGGCTGGCTGGTGACGAAGTAGACTTCGCTGCGGTCCGGCTTGACGTAGTAGATCACGATGTGGCGGTCCTCGCCCCACCATTTGGTGCAGTCGTCGATCGCCTGTCCGTCCAGGAGGGCAGCCGGATAGGTCGTCCGATAGGCGATGCGCCCGGTGAAAATCACCGGCGAGGCGCCGAACAACAGTTCCCTCACCAGCGAATGAACGCCATCGGCGCCGATGAGCGCATCGGCATCGCTCTCTACTCCGTTGGCAAAGTTCAGCCGCACGCCGTCGCCAGTTTCATCGAGCCCGACCAGTTTGTGGCCGAGCCTGACGCATTCGCCCGGCACGGCGCTGGCGAGCGCGGCGTGCAGGTCGCCGCGATGAGCGAGCAGGTAAGGTGCACCGAATTTACGCTCGGCACTTTCGCCGAAAATCATGTCGAATTTGACTTCGCCCGTCCGCCAATCCCTGTTGTTCCAGGAACGCGGATAGAACGACTGCGCGCGCAGGCGTTGCTCCAGCCCGAGCTCGCGCAGAACCTTCATGGCGTTGCAACCGATCTGGATGCCGGCCCCGATTCTGGCAAACTGCGCCGCCTGCTCGTACACGGCAACCTCGATACCCACCCGCCGCAGCGCAGCGGCTGCCGCAAGCCCGCCCATGCCGGCACCGACGATCGCAACTCTGAGAGGTTTTGTCATTTCTTTCCGCGCCGATTACGCCTTGGTAAATCCTGCTTGCTCCAGCGCTACACGGCTCTCGTTCGACGACAGCGCATCGAGAAACGCCTGCACCGCGCCACGCTGCTTTCGCGCGGCGACCAGCGCGAAATCATAATGCTCCTCGGCAAGCGGAATGAAGCCCAGCCCCGCGGCATGGGCGACCGGCGCAATCGTCATGCCCCAATCGGCACGGTACTGCGCAATCGCGGCTGCGACCGCGTTGTGCGAGCGCGGCTGGTTCCAGTAGCCGTCCGGCCGCGCCCCGTCGAGCAGCCGGTCGATCAGGATACGGGTGCCCGCGCCCTGGTTGCGGTTGACCATGATGCAGGTGGGGTCGGCGAGCGCAGCGCGCACCGCTTCTTCCGCGTTCAATCCCTCGAACCGCGTATCGCCCCTTCGAAACACGATGCCCTGCATGCGCCGCCAGCCCGGCACCAGCTCGAGGCCCTCGCTGAGAAACGGAACGTTGTAGGTTTCGGATTTCTCGTCGAACAGATGGATCGGCGCCAGGTCGCATTCACCCCGCTTGGCCGCGGCCAGGCCACCAAGGCTGCCTACCGCGATCGAGCGCACGACAAGGCCGGCGCGCGCCAGCGGCGCGGTGACGAGATCGAGCCCCGTGCAATGACTGCCGACGATCACGAGATCGGGCACCCGCACATGCGGAGTGAACAGCGTGACCTCGGTTTGCGCGCCTGCGGGCATCTGGTCCGCCAGCGCGTCGATCTTCAGAAAGCCATCGGCCTGCGCGAACGACGTGATCGCGCCGCTTCCCTTTCCGGAGGGGTAGGCGATCAGTCCGCCGGCTCCTTCGACCAGCGACACCATGACGAATTCGGTGCGCCCGAGTTCGGAGACTATTCGCACCG
>DATMNF010000006.1:0-4589 GCA_035569355.1 Steroidobacteraceae bacterium | reverse complement strand
TGTAGCTGATCTCCTGAATGAAGCCCTGCACGCGCGCCACCAAATCGACCGAATTGACCGCCGCCGTGTTGCCGGTGGCGTCGAAATAGCTGGTAATGTCCCGCTCGGCGGGCGTCGCGACGGTGACCTTGGGCGGCGGCGGCGCCGCGTACTTATTGCTGTCGCCACAGCCGGCGATAGCGAACGCCGCGACAAGCAGAAGGATTGCGGGGGCTGACGCGGCGGGTTTCATGATCGAGACCTTGCCAGGACATCGGCGCGTGCCGAATTTGCGTTCGTGCGCCGTCGAGCAGGCCCAGTCGGGTTGTGCCACGCCCCGAGCCACGCCCCGAGCTGCCGGGCGGATCGTATCAATGCATCGTGACCCATTCAATTGCGGCCGGCGCGACGATCCGCGGAATTCACCACAATCTTCTTTCGTTACTGTGAACAAACGGCGCCAATTCGCCGTCGCGAGGCGCAGCAATGAATAGTGGCGCCGTCCGGGTCGCCAATCCGTAACCATGTCAGGCTATATCCCGTACAGTGCACGACCTCCCTTTGCCGCGCCGGCATGCTAATTTCTCACGTGCGGTGCAGCGCGTGGTCGCTCTCCTGGATGCCTCGTCGGAGAAAACATCATGAAACCAGCCGTGTCCCCTTCCGCGCTGCGCGTGCAGGCTGCGCTCGGTGATGGGCACCTGGTTCTCGAATTTGATCGAAGCGTGCGCACCGCGGCGGAAGCGGCGGCGACCATCGGCTGCACCGTCGCGCAGATCGCGAAATCGATCGTCTTCCGCGCCGTGAACAGCGGTCATCCGGTGCTGGTGATTGCCTCCGGCGCGAACCGCATCGACGAAGATCGCGTGGCGGAGCTTGTGGGAGAACCGATCGCACGCGCCGATGCAAACTTCGTGCGCGAAGCCACCGGATTTGCGATTGGCGGCGTTCCCCCGGTCGCACACAAGAACCCGCCCATCGTGCTGATCGACGATACGTTGTCGGCATTGACTGAAATATGGGCTGCCGCCGGGACGCCTCACGCCGTGGTCAAGCTCACGTTCAATGACCTCGTGGAGCTGACCAAGGGAAAAGTCGCGGCCGTTGCACGCTCGGCCGGTTAGCAACACCCCGCACCGACTGTCGGCAGTCATTGCCCGGACCGATGGGTGAGTACCTCTTGCTGCGGTCAGCCTCGGCGGCCTGCTATCGCGGCGGCGGCGTCCGCAAGACGCGATTCCACAGCACCGTGAAATGGCCTTCGCTGCCGTCAACGGTATAGGTCATCTGGTACAATTCCGGTTTCGCGTTCTGCTTCATGTAGCGCAGGTGGACGCCAAGCTCGACGTTGCTCGGATTCGCTGCGTCGGGAAACCAGTAGTCGGAATAGTCGCCGGCGGCGACGAACTTCTTCGGTACTGCGAGCGATTGCGCGTTCGCCATCGGTTGCAACGGATTGAAGCCGGGCTGGAGGGCGAAACTCTGCAACGTCGCGACGATAGTCGCCTGGCTGGCCGAGAGGCCGAAGCTCTGCATCGCCTGGCCGGTCAGCGGGTGGCAGGGGCCTATAGTTGACTCCAGGGAGCCGGCAGCCGAGCTTGCGAACGGGCAGATGCTGAAACCGTCCGGGCCGGCATGCGCGGATACGGTTTGCGACGAGGGCGCCGCTGTCTCCTTGGCCTAAACGCCGCCATTCACGAAGATCAGAGCCGCGACGGCGGCGCTCGCCAACGCCGTAGAAACGCCGATCTCGCGCAGCCGCATGGCCGCCCTCCCAAGCTTGAGGATACCGCCGAACTCGCGCTTCCAGCAAAGGCCCCTCGTTGTTTGAGCGGCCGTCCGAGGGACCTGATTCGACAGGCATTCACACTTCCGTGAGATGTGATCATTCTCACATCGCTGATCGGCCGCCTCCACGATGATGCACCCACTGCACGGCGAACAATCACTCCACCCATAGCAGGCAAGGAGACAAACCATGTCCAACTTCGCTCTCGCACGGGCCCTCACCACCGGCGTCACCGTCGCCGCACTCACCACGGGAATCCTTACGGTTTCCGTCGCTGCCTATGCGCACGGTACGGGCGGTCAAACGGGCGGCGGCGGCCCGAAGGGGATGGCGACCATGACCACGGGCAAGATGACGACCACCAAGACCATGGATCACAACAACCGGTGGCGGCGGCTCGAATTTGTCGGCCCGGGTGATGTGGGCTCGTCATATGGTTGCGTCTACAAGCGAACGGCCTGGGGTGCGACAAGGGTCTGTGGCGATATCTACTGATCACCGGGCGCGACAACGCACGGCTAGCACCGAAGGGCGGGCTCAAGACGGCCCGCCCTTCGGCTTGAGAGCCATGGACCGACGAACCCGATCGGAGCACGGTCGCGTCGCGGACCGGGCAACCAGCATCGATGCTTTTTATTCGTTTCGCTGCAGACGAGCTGCGCTGATACGTTTCATGAGGCAATCGGATACCATGCCCTGGATCGGGTCCGGCGATGAGCCGGACCGCGCTGAGGCATCATGCGGCATCCTTTTGCTCAGTTGACCGCTTTTGCGGTTACCGCTTTCGCCATCGGCGTGGCGTATCGTTACGTCTGGGACGATCCGAGCCAGGGCAGCATCGCAAACTACATGCGCAGCGGCGCGCACGCGATGGGACTGGCCGCATGCGGACTGGGCGCCCACCTGTATTTCAATGCGCGCCTGAGCAAGCGACTGCGAAGATGGCCGCTCTTGGCGGAAATTGCCTTGCGAGCGGCGGCGATGGCCATCGCGGTCGCGACGACCGCGACCGGCTTGCAGGCGGTGCTCTATGACCAGCGGCCGCAGGGCATCTGGTTCTTCGCCGAATTCCCACGGATTGTTGCGATTACCTTTGTCCTCTCGGTGCTCTTTGGCGCGGCTTACGAGCTGACGCGGCTGATCGGGGGGCGGACCCTCCTCAACGTGATCTTGGGGCGCTATCGGCATCCCACCAGGGAAGAGCGCGTGCTCATGTTCCTCGACCTCACCGGCTCGACGAGGCTGGCGGAAACGCTGGGCGAGGTGCGGATGCAGGAGCTTCTCACCCGCTTCTTCTTCGACATTGACGAACCGATCGTCGCGCATGGCGGCGAGGTTCACGGCTATGTCGGAGATGAGGTGATCGTGACCTGGCCGCTCACGGCTGGGGTTGCGGCAGCATCTTGCATCGACTGCTTCTTTGCCGTTGCGGACAGGGTTGCTGCAAACGCGACGTCCTACCAGCAAAGGTTCGGCTCGGTTCCGCAGTTTCGGGCAGCGCTTCATGCCGGGCCGGTGGTGATCAGCGAATGCGGCGATTCGCATCGGCAGATCGCGTTCTTCGGCGATACGCTCAACGTGACGGCAAGGCTTCAGGAGCTTTGCAAGGAGATCGGGAGGCCGCTGCTGGTCTCTGCTGATCTCCTGAGCCGTGTGCGTGCGGGACCTGATCTTCGCGTCGAGTCGTTGGGCGGAGCCGCGCTGCGCGGCCGCCTGGCCGCGGTCCAAGTGTTCGCCATCGAGCGCAACGCGTAGGCAGCGCACACGCCCGGCATGGCGACAGCGGCGGCTTTTCATGGCAGACTGAGGTGCCCGACATCAGGCTCGTGACGCCACTTCGCAGCACTTCCGGGCGCCAGGTCGGCGGTAAGATCGGAGAGCCCTATGCTGCCCAAGCTCAAGGCCATTCTCGTTACAGCCCTCGTGAGCGCTGCAGTAGCCGCAAGCCCCGGCGCGAGCGATGCGCTGGCCGGCGGCATCCACCAGCGACACGTGATTGTCACGCATCACCGGCCGTCTCCCTGCGCGCCCTACTACTATTCGCGCTGGGACCCGTACTCGATTTACTCGATCTACGACCACCTGAGCGGTGGAAGGCAGTTGTGCTATTTGCCCAGCGAGTGCTGCGACAACAACCATCGCGTTACGAACTAGCAGGCCGCGTACTCGTAAATCCCGCTCACCGTCCGCTTCGCTCCCGAAAGCGATCGAAATACGGCGCGGCATCGAAATGACGCGATGGGGTCATCTTCGACCTTTCGAGCGCGCGCCAGCGACTTCCCCAGTTCACCTGAAAGCTGACATTCGCTTGCACCGCAATATCTGACGCGGTGTGCCATCAGGGGACATACGCTTCAGTCTATCACCGCCCTGCAATCAGATTCATGGGACCCGTATTTCATCTTGCAGCGGGGGACCGGAGTAGCCTCAATTATTTTTGTCCATTTCGCGCCGTCCTGTTGCGGGACACCACCCCCTAGATTCATTGTCGAACGGAGTTATTACTCTCCCACCAACACTGAGACATGCTTCCTCCGTTATCGCACCCTCATTTGGATTGAAAATCGTGCCACCTTGCCTCTGGCACCGGTTGGCTGTGATTGAGTCAGCTCTCGCGCTTGAATTCCGCAACCGAAAGTTCTTCCTTCTGCGCCAACTCTTCGCAACGCGGTTCGGTCCAGCCCTTCCACGCATTGTGCCCAGGGCATTTGTTAACATCCACGTCCACGTGCGATGGCGCAGGCAGGTTGTTCCATGATTGAACAGACAAAACTCCGTCGTCGAGCCAGAGACCGAACTTTCCGATACTTAGGCCCGGAAT
>DATMNF010000005.1:0-37195 GCA_035569355.1 Steroidobacteraceae bacterium | reverse complement strand
ACAACGCGGCGAGCGGAACGAGCGATCGCGCGTTGACGGCATTCTTCGAGAACAGGCCCAACAGCATTGCGACCGCCATCATGGTGATGACGCCTGAGAGCAGCAGAGCCTGCGAGAAGATCCAGGGCGTGAAGAACAGGCCGAGAGCGGTGGGGATGGTGGCCTGTATCATCATCGCGCCCGAGATGTTGGCGAGGGCGAGCCGTTCCTTGCCCTGGCGAACCCAGATGAGCGCGTTCATCGTTTCGGGCAGTTCGGTGGCGATGGGACTCAATAACAACGCCACCAGTTGCGGCGACAACCCCGCCCAGATTCCGATGCTTTCCAGCTGACTGACGAACACTTTGGATGCGATCGCGATCGCGATCAACGCGCCTGTGGTCTGCAACAGCGGCCACTTCAGCCCGGGATCGCCCCTGGGGTGAAGCTTGAGGGGCTCGAGGGTCTCCTCGCCCAAAACCTGTGCGCCCCGCAATTCGCGCAGAAGATACACGGTGTAGGCGAGCAGGAAGGCCGCCCCCAGCCACGGTTTATAGTTGAATACCAGCAGGCCGAGCGCCAGCTTGACGATGAAAATGCACAGGAACCAGGCCTGATCGTACCGCAGTCGCCTCGAGTCGCACTCGATGACGAGCGTCGAACGGCCGAGGCGCCGCTGGTTCCACAGCATGGCGAAACCGACGACGGCATACGAAATGGTGGCCAGCACCATCGGCCCGCCGAGGGCGGCGCCGACGCCGATGTCCTTCTGCGCGGAATTTCGCCCGAAGGTGACGGCCACGAAGGTTACGGCGCTCTCCGGCAGCGCGGTGCCGAAAGCGGCAAGGATGGTGCCGGTCGCGGTTTCACCCACACCGAGCTTGCGGCCCAACCATTCGACTCCGTTGACGAAGAACTCGCACGCGAAGTAAATCGCGGCGGCTGACCCCAGGAACAGAACGGCTGTGAGCATGGACGCCGAAAGTATACGATAGGCGCCGGCGTCCGACTTACACGCCTCCGAGAACTCATGACCGTGCAAGATCTTCAACACCGCGATGTGACGGCCAACGGCCTTCGCATGCACATCGCCGAGCGTGGAACGGGACCTCTCGTGTTGTTGTGCCACGGCTTTCCGGAAGGCTGGTATTCGTGGCGCGATCAACTGGCGGCTCTTGCCGCCGCCGGCTATCGCGCGGTCGCGCCCGATATGCGCGGGTATGGACGCACCGATGCTCCGGCCGACCTCTCCTCGTACACCATCCTCGATATCGCCGGCGACATGATCGGCCTCGTCGGTGCGCTCGGTGAGAAACAAGCCGTCATCGTCGGGCACGATTGGGGCGCCCACGTCGCGTGGCATGCGGCCTTGTTTCGGCCCGATGTGTTTCCGGCGGTCGCGGCCTTGAGCGTTCCCTTTCGTCAGCGCGGCCCGGCGCCGCCTTTGACCATGCTGCGCAACGCGGGTCAGTTCTCGCACTATTGGTTTCACTTTCAAGATCCGGGCGTGGCCGAAGCTGAACTCGAGGCTGATCCGCGCGCGGCCCTGCGGCGCGTTCTGTATTCGATTTCGGGCGACGCGCCGCTCGAAACCCGAAAGCTCGCGCTGCATCCAGGGAAGGGCTGGCTCGCCAATACTCTCGATCCCGAACGTCTGCCGGTCTGGTTGACGGACGCGGATCTCGATCACATGGCCGCGGAATTTTCGCGCGCGGGATTTCGCGGCGGACTCAACTGGTACCGCAACATCGACCGCAATTGGGAACTCACGGCGCCGTGGGCCGGAGCAACGATCCGCCAGCCGGCGCTGTTCATCGCCGGCAGCGACGATCCCGTCATTGCCTTTGGCTCAGGTGCCTCCGCGCTTCAGGCGCTGGCGGTCGCGGTTCCGGGGTTGACGCGCAAGCTCCTCATCGATGGCGCCGGACATTTCATCCAGCAAGAGCGTCCGCTGCTCGTGAACGAGGCGATTCTCGAATTTCTCCGCGGCCTATCCGCTTGGGGACTCTGTTGAGCGGCGCCGATAGGCATCGAGCGTAATCTCGGAGTCGATCGCGGCGCGCACCCGTTCGATCGCCGGTTTGCGCAAGCGCTGCTTGGTCGAGGCATGCGCCGCGAGATCGATCTTGGTCAGCGCCGCGGCCGCCGCGTCGGCGGCCGTCTGCAGGGAACCCAAGGGAACGACCCGATCGAGGAAGCCGGCCGCCATCGCCTCGTGGGGGGCGAACATCTCACCCGTGAGCGCTGTGCGATGTAGATAAGCCGGAACCAGCCGCTCGCGTCCCAGTTCCAGCGCAAACGAGGGCACCGGGATGCCGATCGCCACCTCGTTCATGCCGATCTTGAACGGGCCATCCGCGCCGATACGGATGTCGGATGCCAGCATCAGGAACGCGCCCATGGGGAACGCGTGGCCGTTGCAGGCGATCACCACGGGATAGCGGAATGACAAGATGCGGGCCGCCAGTTCGGCGCCGAGCCTGACCATGTCATAGATCTGCTGCGGGTCCCTGCTGGCCAAGACCTTGGTGTCGAATCCGGCTGAGAATATTCCCTCGCGGCCCGATGTCAGGAGGACGATCGCAGCGTCCTTTTCGGCATGATCGAGCGCGCTGAGCAAGGCGCTCAGCATGGCCCCCGACATGACGTTCACCTTGCCATCGTCCATGGTGATCTTCGCGATTGCGCCGGTCCTCTCGTAGCTGGCGAGCTCACTCATATATTCGCTAACCCTCCATGTCATGCTGGATCGAAGCCAAGGTCTGCGGCGACGTCGTCTTGAGCACCGCGAACCAGATGGCGCCGATGGCCATATACGTGAAGAACAAATACGGCAGGATACTGTACGGATACTCGGGGACGGGGTATACGCTGCCGAAAACAACGAATAGCATCAACGCTGCGCCTGCCGCTCCGAGGAGAAGGTGGCGCGGCTTCATCTCGCGGCTCTTCTTCAAGTCCATCGGCGCGACGATGCAGAGCGCCAAATAGACCACGACGAACCCGAAGCTCGCGAGAGTGCCGGCGTACCCAAAGGCATTCAGGAGCCCCGCCGGCAGCACGGCCAAGCACACCACGGCGACTACGGCGCCGCACAGCAGGATCGCGCGATGCGGCGTCCGGTGCGTGTCGTGCACCAGCCCCATCGAGTGATGCAAAAACCGATACCTTCCCATCGAGAACAACAGGCGTGCAGCGGCGGTAACGCTGGCGAGGCAGCAGGCAAACACGCTTATCATGGCCGCGAAATAGACCACTGCCGCTGCCCGGCCGAGACCCGCTTTGGTCGCGACGTCGCCGAAGGGTGCAGTGCTCTTGCCGAGCGCGGCGATGTCATCGCCCATGCCGAAGACCATCAAGTACGCTATCAGAGTGAAAAAAATCCCCGCAAACGTGGCGCATCCGATCACCGCCCGCGGGATGTTCCGCCGCGGATCTGCCGATTCCTTCGCCAGGGTCGCCGAGCTTTCGAAGCCGACGAAACTAAAGATGACGAAGGGCAATGCGGAGAACACTCCGCCATAGTGGAAGGCGGCGATTTTGAGTTGGGGCGGGTCGATCACCGTGCCCTTCACGCGCACGACGAAGGCGCTGATGCCAATGATGATCCCGACAGAAATGACTTCCAGCATGAGCCCCACGCGCGCGGAGAGCTTCACGTCGCGGTAGGCGGCGTAGGTAACCGTGGCGATGAACACCAGCATCGATGCCGTGGCCGGCGCAAGTCCAAGCTCGATGCCGAATGCGGCCAGGAAATCGGCGAGAAAAATGGCAAACGACAGCGCCACGGCAACGGCAGTGAACATGTAGGCGCTGATCATCGACCAACCCGCCAACGCACCGGTGAAGGCCCCAAAGCTGCGGCCGATATATACGAAATACGACCCGGCCTCGGGATGCCGCGATGCGAGGACTCCGACGCTCGCGGCGACGATGACCACTCCCAGCGTGCCGAGCAAAAAGGACAGCCAACAGCCGAGACCGGCAAGCCCAACGACGATCGACATGCTGAGCGCAGGCGCGAGCGTCGGCGAGATTGCCGCCAAGGATTGCCCGACCGTTTCCATCAGGTTGAGCGCACCCGTGCGCAGGCGAGGAACGCTCTCATGCTTGCCGATTTCAGCGCCGTAAACGCCCATCAACAGGGATCTCCTGGCCTACGAAACTTCCATTCCTAACACGGCTCGCGGCGGAACGACAGATGTTATTGCGCTAAAATCATACGGGACATAATTTAAGCGGACACCGGGCGCGCGCCCAAGGACACCACCATCAAAACGCCTGCAGACCATTACGCCGATCACTTGGGTCCGGTCTACACATGGATGGTCGGCGACATCGACGCCGCCCTCTCGCGCAGCGAGGCCGAACTCCGCGCGCTGCCGCTGCCGTCGAAGCCCGGCGCCAGCGCGATCGATTTGGGCGCAGGCTTCGGTCTGCACGCCATTCCGTTGGCGCGCCTCGGATTCTCGACCGTAGCGATCGACGCCTACGATCCTCTGTTGCAGGAGCTCGCCTCGCGCAGAGGATCGCTCCCCATTCGCACGTTATGCGCAAACTTGCTCGACTTTCGCGCGCACGCAGATACTCCCGTCGATGTCATCGTGTGCATGGGCGACACTCTGACCCATCTGCCGGACCAATCCGCCGTCGCATCGCTGTTGCGCGACGTGGCCGCGAGCCTCGAGGCAGACGGACTCTTCGTCGCAACATTTCGCGACTATGTTTCGGCGCCCCTGCGTGACGATGCGCGGTTCATATTGGTCCGCGGCGATGCAGAGCGGATGCTGACCTGCTTTCTGGAGTATGCGGACACCACCGTGACCGTGCATGACTTGCTGCATCAGCGCGAAAACGGTTCGTGGCGCCTTCGCGTGAGCAGCTATCCGAAGCTGCGGCTCGCGCCGCAGTGGGTGGCCGAACACTTGCGCGCTCTGGGATTTTCCGTGGGCACCGACGCTGCAGCGGGAGGAATGGCTCGCATCCTCGCCCGCAAACCGGCACGCTCCTAGCGAACGTCGCCTGCCGCCGCCGCGTTCGATGCGATGCGCGCCAATCCTGCCTCGATCGCTTGCTTCACTTCTTCGTTGAGTTGCCGGGGATTCTTGCCGGCTGGTTCGATCGGCTGGCCGATGACGACCTGGATCGTGCCCGGCTTTTTCAGGAACCCGCGCCTCGGCCAGAATGTGCCGGCATTGTGCGACATCGGCACCAGGCTCTTGCCCGAGGCGACCGCGAGCATCGCGCCGCTCACGCCGAATTTTCGGGTGTCGCCCGCGACTACCCGTGTGCCCTCCGGAAAGATGATGATCCAAAGCCCGTCCTCGAGCCTTGCCTTGCCTTGCTCGATCACTTGATTCACCGCCCGATGCCCCTCTCCGCGGTTGATCGCAATGGGCCGAAGCAGCTTCAGTCCCCAGCCGACGAACGGAATCCACAGCAATTCACGCTTCAGCACCCACACCTGCGGCGGGAAAATGAGGAATGGCGCGACGGTTTCCCAAGCCGACGTGTGATTGCTCATCACGATATGGTTGCCCGGCGGAATGTGCTCGCGGCCCTCGACTGTGAACTTCAGGCCGCACAAGCCCTCCAGCACGCGGAACAAGATCCGCGCCCAGGTGCGGGCGATCGCAAACTGCGCGCGATGCGGCAGCCAAAAGCCCAACGCCATGACCGCTCCGAACACGCACGCGGAAGCCATCATGTAAGTGGTAAAGAGCAGCGACCGAAACAGTTGCACGGTGCCGCTTCAACCCGGCAGGCGCGACAAGTCGGCCACGCCGACGAGCAGCAGCTGCACGTCGCGCAAGAGCGCCAGGCGGTTATTGCGCCGCTCGGGGTTGTCGTCCATCACCATGATGCGCTCGAAAAAATCGTCCACCGGCGCCCTCAATTTCACCAGGGTCTTGAGGCTCTCCGCATAGCGGCGCCCGGCGGCCGCTGCCTGCACGGGCGCGCGGAGATCTTGCAGGACCTCGTGTAGTTTCCTTTCGGCATCCTCGGCGAGCGCGTCGGCATTCACGGCCGCGTCGCTGCGCAGCGTGGCCTTCTTCAGGATGTTCGCGATGCGCTTGTTGATGCCGGCGAGAATCGCGGCCTCCGGCAGCACCAGGAATTCCTTCAACGCCTCGAGGCGAGTAACCGCATCGAGGGGCGAGCCCGGGCGATTGGCGAATACCGCGTCGAGCATTTCGGCATTGATGCCGGGTTGCTCGAGCAGCATGCCGCGAAGCCGCTCGGCGATAAAATCGTAAACCTCGTCAATGACCTGGTCGCGCCGAACGGGTTGTGAGGCGGCGGCGGCGCCCAGCAACTCGAATAGATCCAAATCCAACCGCCCTTCGAGCAGGATACGCAACACCCCCAAGGCGGCGCGGCGCAGGCCGAAGGGGTCCTTGGCGCCGGTCGGCCGCTGCTCGATCGCGAAGATACCCACCAGAGTATCGATCTTGTCGGCGAGCGCCAGGGCCTGGCCCGTCCTGGTCGCCGGCAATGAGTCGCCCGCATACCGAGGACGATAGTGCTCCTCCAACGCTCGCGCCAATTCTTCGGGTTCGCCCTGCGCTTCAGCGTAGTAGCGGCCCATCGTGCCTTGCAGCTCCGGAAATTCGCCCACCATCGCGGTCATCAAGTCGGCCTTGGCGAGTTCAGCCGCTCGCGCCACGTCATCGCCGGCGCCGATCCTAAGGCCGATCAACTGCGCCATCGCCTTTATGCGCCGCGTCTTGTCGGCGTACGTGCCCAATCTGGCCTGAAACGTCACGCCGCCAAGCTTGGCCGCGTGCTCCTGCAGCGAGATTTTCCGGTCCTGCTCCCAAAAGAACGCCGCATCGCTCAACCGAGGCCGCACCACTCTTTCGTTGCCTTCGCGGATCTTGGAAGGGTCGCGGCTCTCGATATTGCTGACGGTGACGAACCAGTTCGATAACCTGCCGTCCGCGCCTTCCACCGGAAAATACCGCTGATGGTCCTGCACGGTCGCGATCACGACTTCGCGCGGAAGGCTCAAGAATCGGCGCTCGAATTGGCCGGCAATGGGCACAGGCCACTCGACCAGCGCAGTGACTTCGTCGAGCAACGCCTCCTCGATCAAGGCGGTGCCGCCCGCGCCGCTCGCTGCGGCCGCCAGATTCACGCCCGCGCGGATCAGTTCGCGGCGCTTGCTGAAATCCACCACCACCTTGGCGCGCCGCAGCCGGTTCTCGTAACCTTTGGCCGACTTGAGTTCAATGGGCTTCGGCGCATGAAAGCGATGGCCAAACGTGACGCGCCCGGCGCATCGTCCCAGCACTTCTGCCGGGATCACCGTCTCACCGTACAATAGAACCACGGCGTGCACCGGTCTCACGAACTCCGCGGTGTGGCCGCCCCATCGCATGCGTGTGGGCATCGGCAAGGCGGCGATGGCTTGATTGACGATACCCGGGAGCAGGGAAGCCGTCGCCGCGCCCGGCTCGGTGCCCCGGAAAATCAGCCATGCGCCCTTGTCGGTCTCCAGCCGCTCGAGTTGATTTACTGGCACGGTGCAATTCTTTGCGAAGGCAAGCGCAGCCTGAGTGGGAGCGCCCTGTGAATCGAAGGACGCTTTGAGCGGCGGCCCGCGCCGTTCAACTCGTTTATCGGGCTGATGCGCCGCCAATTTTTCTATTAGTACGGCGAGCCGCCGCGGCGTCGCGAAGCCATGAATCTTGCCGTGCGGAATACCGGCGGCCGCGATGCCTTTGGCCATGCCCTCCATCAGTGCGCTCGACAGCGCGTTCAGAGTGCGCGGCGGCAACTCCTCGGTGAAGAGCTCGAACAACAGATCGTGCGCGATCATCAGGCGGCCGGTTCCGCGACGGCTCTCTTGATGAGCGGGAAGCCGAGCGCCTCGCGGCTGGCGCGGTATGACTCGGCCACGCCGCGCGCCAAAGTACGCACCCGAAGAATGAACCGTTGCCGCTCGGTGACGGAAACGGCGTGCCGTGCGTCCAACAAATTGAATACATGCGACGCCTTCACCATTTGCTCGTACGCAGGCAGCACCAATTTGTCGTCGAGCAGCCGCCGGCAAGCGGCCTCGTGCGCATCGAATTCGGCCGACAGCGCCGCCGTGTCGGCCTTCTCGAAGTTATAAGCAGACTGTTCTACTTCATTTTGACGGAACACGTCGCCATAAGTGATGGTACCGAACGGACCCTCGGTCCAAACGATGTCGAAGATGCTTTCCTTGGCCTGGATATACATTCCGAGGCGCTCGAGGCCATAGGTGATCTCCCCCATCACCGGCCGGCAGTCGAGCCCCCCCACCTGTTGGAAGTAGGTGAATTGCGAGACCTCCATGCCGTTGAGCCACACCTCCCAGCCCAAACCCCAGGCGCCCAGGGTGGGCGACTCCCAGTTGTCTTCGACGAAACGGATGTCGTGCGTCAAAAGATCGAACCCGAGGGACCGCAGCGAACCCAGGTACAGCTCTTGAAAGTCGTCGGGGGAGGGCTTGATGCAGACCTGAAACTGGTAATAGTGCTGCAGGCGAAACGGGTTGTCGCCGTAACGGCCATCCGTGGGTCGGCGCGAGGGTTGCACATAGGCCGCACTCCATGGCTCCGGACCCACCGCGCGCAGAAACGTTGCTGCGTGGAAGGTGCCCGCCCCCATCTCCATGTCGTAAGGCTGCAAGATGATGCAGCCCAGCTGGGACCAGTATTTCTGCAGTGCAAAAATGAGATCTTGGAAGGTGCGGGGCGGCTTGGGGAGAGCTGAGGAAGCCATCTTATGCTCGCGGGATGCGCAAAGTCCCGAAGTATAGCGATGCCACGGCGATGTGTCTGAGCCTTCACCGTGCACCTTATTCGCTCATCTCGCCGCGACTGGCGCGCAAAGAGCGTCCGTTCCCGGCGCCGAAGGCCACAATGCACCAAATAAGAGCGCGACTTCGCGTACTTTGATCCATTATGATGCAAAGGACGCAGCCGCTCACAGCAAGTGTTTGATCCGTATACGCCTCACAATGGCACATTAGCTGCATTGTCGAAGGACCGAGGCCTTAAGGCCCTACGCCTAATAACACCTACGAGGACGCAAATGACTCCCGCCGATGTTCTGAAATTGATCAAAGAAAAAGAAGCGAAATTCGCTGATCTGCGCTTCACCGATACCCTAGGCAAGGAGCACCACGTCACCATTCCGACGCGCCTCGTGGATGAGGGGTTTTTCAAGGACGGAAAGATGTTCGATGGCTCGTCGATCGCCGGCTGGAAGGGCATCAACGAGTCGGACATGATCTTGATGCCCGACCCTGCCACGGCCGTCATCGACCCTTTCTACGAAGAGACGACGGTCGACCTGCGCTGCGATGTGATCGAACCCATGACCATGCAGGGTTACGAACGCGACCCGCGCTCTTTGGCGAAGCGCGCGGAAGCCTACCTCAAGTCCACCGGAATCGCCGATTCGGCGCTGTTCGGTCCTGAAAACGAGTTCTTCATTTTCGACAACGTCACCGTCAGTTCCGGCATGAACGGCTGTGCGTACGAAGTAGATTCGTACGAGGGGTCATGGAATTCCGGCAAGACTTACGACGACGGCAACAAGGGGCACCGCCCGGGCGTGAAGGGCGGTTACTTTCCCGTGCCACCCGTGGATTCCCAGCAAGACATCCGCACTGCGATGTCGATGGCCTGCGAAGAATTGGGCTTGAAGTTCGAAGTACATCACCACGAAGTCGCAACTGCGGGTCAGGGCGAAATCAATGTGGCGGCGAACACCCTGACCAAGAAAGCCGATGAAGTGCAGATTCTCAAGTATGCATTGCAGAACGTGGCGCACGGCTATGGAAAAACGCTGACGTTCATGCCGAAACCCATCGTCGGCGACAACGGCAGCGGCATGCACGTGCATCAATCGCTGCAAAAAGAGGGTAAGGCGCTGTTTGCCGGCGATAAGTACGGCGGCTTGTCGGACATCGCTCTCTACTACATCGGCGGCATCATCAAGCATGCCCGCGCCATCAACGCTTTCACCAATGCGAGCACGAACAGCTACAAGCGCCTGGTGCCGGGTTTCGAAGCGCCGGTGAAACTCGCCTACTCCGCGCGCAACCGTTCCGCGTCGATTCGCATCCCCTGGGTTTCCAATCCCAAGGGGCGGCGCATCGAAGTGCGCTTCCCCGATGCAACGGCCAATCCGTACTTCGCGTTTGCCTCCATGATGCTGGCGGGAATCGACGGCATCCAGAACAAGATCCATCCGGGCGACCCCGGCGACAAAGATCTCTACGACCTGGAGCCGGAAGAGGACAAGAAGATACCGACGGTCTGTCACTCCCTCGATATGGCGCTCGACTATCTCGACAAGGATCGCGGCTTCCTCAAGGCGGGCGGTGTCTTCACCGACGACCTGATCGATGCCTACATCGAGCTGAAGATGAAGGAAGTGACGCGCGTGCGTATGACCACGCATCCCATCGAAGTGGAGATGTATTACAGCCTGTGACGTCAAGGAGGGGGGTGCCAAACTCCTTAAGGTGACGGCGGTCACGCCGCCGTCACCTTGTTTTGTGGCTGGGAGGCGATAGGGCTATGCTTTGGAACCATGCACCCTTGGACACGATGGATCGTGCTGGCCGCGCTTGCAGCGTTTGCGGGACAGGCCGCCGTGGTTTACAAGTGGACCGATGCCGATGGGGTCGTCCACTATTCGGATCAGCCGGTACCCGGCGCCGAGAAGATCTATACGTCGGCGAGCAGCGCCGGAACGGGATCGCCGGCCCGCGCGACACCGGATATTCCGGCGCCCGGGGCCCAACGAGCGGGCCCGGTGCTCGGCTACACCGACTTTTCCATCGCCTCTCCGCAGCCCGATCAAACGTTTTTCGGCGACGAAGTCATCACGGTCAGTTTGGCGCTGAGCCCGGAGCTCAAACAGAATCACGTCCTCACCTGGCATTTGAACGGCCGGGAGCTCGAGGATCAGGGGCCGAACGCGACCCAGTTCAGGCTGCCGCATTTGGATCGCAACACCTACGTTCTCACCGCGATCATCACGGATCCGCAATCCGGCGAATCACGCAGCACCGACAGCGTTACCTTTTTCGTTCGCCAGCCTTCTGCCTTGTCCCCGCAGCACCAGAGGCCCTAGGAGAGCGTCACTCGGACAGGCGCCTTGCGCATCTGCTGCGCCAACCGGACGCCCCGATTGGCCGCTGAATTCAAATTGGACCCCATTCACATCGAGGGCACCGAGCTCCTCGACGGCCTGGTCACCGCCGTATTCGTGCTGGATCAAGGCCTGCACGTCGGCTACTTGAACTCCGCCGCGCAAACCCTCCTGGGCGTGGGCCCCAACCAAGCGCTCGGCCGGAACATCATCGAACTCGCGCGGGGCGCGGAAACGTTATTGCCGCTGTTCGACCGCGCACGCAAGGGGGGCGAAGGAGTGGTGCAGCGCGAGCTTGCGTGGCCGGCGCCCGGCGGAGTCGATCGCATTCTCGATTGCGCCGTCACTCAAATAACGCTCGGTCAAGACAATGTCCGGCTGCTCCTGGAAATCGAAGACATCACCCAGCATCGCCGCCTGACGCGCGAGAACGCGCTGCTGGCTCAGCTCGGCGGGAGCCGATTGATGGTTCGCCAGCTCGCGCACGAGATCAAAAACCCGCTCGGCGGCTTGCGCGGCGCCGCGCAACTGCTCGAACGGGAACTCTTGGATCCCAGCTTGCGCGAATACACGCGCGTCATCATCAGCGAAGCGGATCGGCTCACCAATTTGCTCGATTCCATGCTCGGACCCGGCCGCCCTCCCGCGAAGCAGCTGATCAACGTGCATGAGCTGCTGGAGCGTGTTTATCACCTGCTGCGCAGTGAAGCGCCCGAGGGCGTCTTCGTCGATCGCGACTACGACCCCAGCCTGCCGCCGCTCACGATCGATCCGAACCACATCATTCAGGCCATGCTCAATCTGGGCCGAAACGCACTCCAGGCTCTGTCCGGCGGCAACGTCCAGTCGCCGAAGCTCATCTTGAGGACGCGCGCGGCGAGCAATGTGAGCGTCGGCGCGCAGCGCCATCGATTGGTTGCCTCGATTCAATTCGAAGACAACGGTCCGGGAGTGCTCCCGGAAATCCGCGATACGATTTTTTATCCGCTGGTGTCAGGGCGCGCCGATGGCACGGGCTTGGGTCTGGGGATAGCGCAAGACTTGGTCAGCCGCCACGGCGGGCTGATCGAATTCGACAGCGCCCCGGGTAGAACCATATTCGTCATTCATCTGCCCATGGACTCCTCATGAACTCGAAACCCCTGCAAGTTTGGTTGGTCGACGACGATGCGTCCATCCGATGGGTGCTCGAGAAGGCGCTGAAGGGAAGCGGTATGACGGCCAAGTGCTTCGATCAGGCCGACAATGTCTTGACCGCGCTGCGCTCCGGCGCTCCCGACGTATTGATGACCGACATCCGGATGCCGGGACGCAGCGGTCTGGATCTGCTCAAGGAAATCCAAGTGTCGCGCCCCGGATTGCCGGTCATCGTCATGACCGCCCACTCTGACCTGGACGCAGCGGTCGCGGCCTATCAAGGCGGCGCCTTCGAGTACTTGCCCAAGCCCTTCGACATCGACAAGGCGGTGGACCTGGTGCGCCGTGCCGCACAGCAGGCAACCGTGACCATCGACGTGGAGGCCGCCCGGCGCAGCATCCCGGAATTGCTGGGCCAGGCGGCTGCCATGCAGCAAGTGTTTCGTGCGGTCGGCAGGCTGTCGCGCTCCAGCATGACCGTGTTGATCACCGGCGAATCCGGCACGGGCAAGGAACTCGTCGCGCGTGCCCTGCATCGTCACAGTCCGCGCTCCAACAAGGCGTTCGTCGCTCTCAACACGGCGGCCTTCACGGCGGATCTTCTGGAGTCGGAGCTGTTCGGGCACGAGAAGGGCGCCTTCACCGGCGCCGATGCGCTGCGCCGCGGCCGCTTCGAGCAAGCCGACGGCGGTACGCTGTTCCTCGATGAGATCGGGGACATGTCTCCCGCGCTGCAGACGCGGCTGCTGCGCGTGCTCGCCGAGGGCGAGTTCTATCGAGTCGGCGGACAGACGCCCGTGAAGGTCGATGTGCGCGTGATCGCCGCGACTCATCAAGACCTGGAAGCGCGGGTGAACTCCGGTCACTTTCGCGAGGATCTCTTGCACCGGCTCAACGTGATCCGCATCGAAATCCCGCCGTTGCGCGAGCGGCGCGAAGATATTCCGGAACTGTTGCGTCATTACTTGTCGGTCGCTGGACAAGAGCTGGGGGTTGAGCCGAAATCGCTGACATCCTCCGCCGAGACCGCGCTCGTGACTTTCGATTGGCCGGGCAATGTCCGCCAGCTCGTCAATGCGTGCCGCCGCCTCACCGTGACCGCGCCGGGCCGGGAAATTCGCGCCGAGGACATTCCGCCCGACCTTGGCGGTGCGCCGGCCGGTCACGCCGCGAATCATGATTGGATGGCGAAGCTCTCGCATTGGGCCGAGCAAGAATTGGAAGCGGGCACGCGACGACTGCTCGATCAAGCGGTGCCCGAGGTGGAGCGCATCTTGATCCGCGTGGCTCTGCGCAAGGCCGACGGCCTGAAGCAGGACGCGGCCAAACTCTTGGGCTGGGGACGCAACACGCTGTCGCGCAAGATGAAGGAGCTCGGCATGGAAGACGTCGCCTGACGCTAAAAGCCCGGCGCGGCGGCTATAATTCACCGTCATGCGGGATTTCTTCTCACATAAGATCGATGCGATCCAAAGGCTGCTGCTCAGCAACTCGCTGACCGATTGGCTGATCGCGGGCATCGTGGCCGTTGCGGTGTGGTCGAGTCTCTCGATCTTGCGGCGGCTCATCGCAGCTCGCTACGAAAAGATGTCATCTGCCCAGCGGCGTGCGCCGATCAGGCACATCGCCTATCTGGCCGGGAATACCAGGCAATTCCTCTTCATCGCCGTTGCCCTGTACGCTGCTCAGGCCAGTCTGACGCTGCCCGACGGAATTCAGCACATCGTCTCGAATATCGTGCTGATGCTCATCCTGCTGCAGGTGGGCCTCTGGGCCGGAAGGTCCGTGCGCTTCTACCTCGAGATGAAGCAGCGGGAGCGGGGCGCCGACCAGGTTTTCGCCGGCTCATTGGACATCATCAATTTCGTCGCACGGATGCTGATCTGGTCGCTGCTGACCCTGGTCGCGCTCGACAATCTGGGCGTCAATATCACCGCTCTGCTCGCCGGCCTCGGCGTCGGAGGCGTCGCGGTGGCGCTGGCGCTGCAAAATGTGCTCGGCGACCTGTTCGCCTCGCTGTCGATCGCGCTGGACAAGCCGTTCGTGGTGGGCGACAGCCTCGTGATCGACACCTTCATCGGCAAGGTCGAGCACATCGGCATCAAGACGACGCGGTTGCGCAGCGAGACCGGCGAACAAATCGTTCTCTCGAACGCCGATATCCTGAAGAGCCGAGTACGCAATTTTGCCCGCGCCCAGGAGCTGCGCGCCCTGGCGACGATCCGCGTGCCCTACGAGACCCCCGCCGACAAACTCAAGAGCATACCTGCGCTGCTGGAGAGCATCGTTCGCGACCAGGCGAACGCGCGCTTCGAGCGCTGTCATCTGAAGACGCTCGGCGATTCGGCCCTGCACTTCGAGCTCTCGTATTTCGTCCTGCAACCCAATCTCAATCCGCTGCTCGACCTGCAGCAAGCCGTCAATTTTCGGATCATCGACGAATTCCGCCGCTTGGGGGTCGAATTCGACTATCCGACGCAGCGCTTGATTCTTGCGCAACGCGGTTCAACGCCGGGATCGCCTCAGACAGGCTCCTGATGTTCCATGTCGTGCTGTTCGAGCCTGAGATCCCGCCGAACACCGGCAACGCCATTCGCTTGTGCGCCAACATCGGCGCGACGCTGCACTTGGTCAAACCGTTGGGATTTCGCCTGGATGACAAGAGCCTGCAGCGGTCCGGGCTCGACTATCACGATCTTGCGTGCGTCAAGGTGCACTCGAGCCTCGATGTCTGCATCGATGAGCTGGCGGGCGCACGCCTGATGGCCGTGGAGACCAGCGGGAACCGCCGCTACAGCGATGTCGAGTATCGTGCCGGCGATGCGTTTTTATTCGGGCCGGAAACCCGCGGACTGCCGGCGGCGGTGCTGGATAGAGTCGGACGCGAATCGTCCGTGTTCATTCCCATGCGCTCCTCGAGCCGCAGCGTCAATTTATCCAATGCCGTGGCGCTCGTCGTATACGAAGCCTGGCGTCAGCTCGGCTTCACCGGCAGCTAGGCGCGGCGCTGCTCAAGACCAAAGCGCCCTCGAGAACGCGAACGCAGCGCCCGCCGATGTGCGTTTCGATCGTCGTCGCATCGCGCCGCGCGGTTCGCCCGAGCAAGAGACTCGGGCGGCCCATATCGACGCCCTGATGAATGCGCCAGGCAAGTTCGGCTGGGTCGTCCAGCGCCGCATCATGCCGAAGACTGGCGAGCAGTGCGATGGTCGCTGCGCAGGCGCTGCCCGTGGCCGGATCCTCGATTGTTCCGTCCAGCGGCGAGAACATGCGCGCATGCAGAACAGTCTCGTGCGCGGAGGATTCGTCGCGCGACCGCCAGTAAGCGAAAATTGCGTCCGCCCCGTCGAGCGGGAAGAGCTCGGCATGAGCCGCGAGGTTCGGCCTGGAACGGCGCAGCGCTTCGCGGCTGTCGAGCTGCACGACGAGAAAGGGCAGTCCCACGGAGACAATCCGCGGAGCGTGCACTTGCATCGCGATTTCATCGGCAGCGAGCGACAGACAAGCGGCGGCAACTTCGCGGGAAACGATCGTTCGAAGCGACAACGGCTCCGGCGCGCATAGCTCCGCCCCGACGGTGGCGCCGCGCTCCCGGAGGAGCTTGAGCGGCACCACACCTGCGGTCTCCTCGAAGAGGAACACTCCGTCGGCGGCGGGCGCCTCATAGCGGCTTTCCTGCGCCAGCACGAAGGCCGTTCCCACGTTCGGATGTCCGGCGAACGGCACTTCCGTGCGCGGCGTGAAGATCCGCACCCTCGCGGTGTGCGCAGGGTTTTGCGGCGGCAGGACGAAGGTGGTTTCCGAATAGTTGAACTCGAGCGCGACGGCCTGCATTTGCGATGCGGAGAGTCCTTGCGCATCGAGCACCACGGCAAGCGGATTCCCGCCGAACATCCGGTCCGTGAAGACGTCGGCGGTCACGTAGCGCCGCTTCACTCCGTCTCCGAACGCACTTCCCGCTCCATCAGCGCGCGCACCGCGGCGCCCACCGGTTTGCCCTCATGCATGACGCGGTAAATTTCCCGGCATATCGGCATGTCGACGTTGAGGCGTTGTGCAACGACATAGACGGCGCGCGCGGCAGACAGCCCCTCGACCACTTGATGAATTTCGCTCTGCGCTTGGCTCGTCGATTGGCCTCGACCCAATGCCATGCCGAAGCGGCGATTGCGCGATTGATCGTCGGTGCAGGTCAACACGAGATCGCCCAATCCGGCGAGCCCCATGAAGGTTTCGCGTGCTGCGCCGAGTTTGACGCCGAGACGCATCATTTCGGCCAGCCCGCGCGCTATCAGCGCCACGCGAGTGTTGGCGCCGAAACCCACGCCATCGGCGATACCGGAACCGATGGCGATGACGTTCTTGACGGCGCCTCCGACCTCGACTCCAACGATGTCCGATTGGGTATAGGCGCGGAAATTGGGCCCCGACAGAGAGAGCGCCAGCTCTCTCGCGAAGCGCTCGTCGCGGGAAGCGACCGTCATGGCGGTGGGCAGACCGGCGCCAACCTCGTTCGCGAACGTGGGGCCGGACAACACGGCTCCGGGGCGTCCGCCCAGCACCTCGAGCGCGACCTGGTGCGGCAGGAGTCCCGACGCGATCTCGAACCCCTTGGTCGCCCAAGCGACGCGAGTGTCGGGACCCAAGTGCGGCTTGATGCTCTCCAAAGTTGCCCGAAAGGCATGCGAGGGTACGGCGATCAGCGCGTCGCGCGCACCATTGAGCGCTTGGGTCAGGTCGTCCGTCACCTGTAAAGCGTTCGGAAATGCGGCGGCCGGCAGATACCGCTCGTTGCGCCGCGCGCGCTGCATGGCCTCGAGCTGGCGGCGGTCGCGCCCCCAAAGCTGGGTGGGATGGCCCTCGCGGGTGAGCTGAATGGCGAGTGCAGTGCCCCAGGATCCGGCGCCGATGACCGTCATCGATTCCGCGCGAGGGCCGCGCACCGGATCACGCGGAATACTCAGACTGGCTCCTAGTTGACGAGACCCTGTTGCGGCGCTTCCGATGCCTGCGCGAACAAAGCCTCGAAGTTGACCAAGGGGAGGAGGAAATTCGGGAAGCCGCCCTTCACGATGAGGTCCGAAATCACCTCGCGGGCATACGGAAACAAGACGCTCGGGCAGAAGCTGCCGATCAGGCGCTTCAAATCATCCACCGACGCACCGACGATCGAGAACACTCCCGCCTGCTTCACCTCGACCAAGTAGAGCGTCGCTTCGCCTTGTTTCGCCTCGAGCGTGATGGTGAGGAGCACCTCGCGGACATCCGCAGCGAGTTCCTCGGCCGAGGTATTCATGTTCAGCTGAAATTTGGGCTCCCATCCTTGATTGTTGGGCAGCCGCGGACCGTTCGGAGATTCATAGGAACAATCCTTCAAGTAAACGTTCTGCAAGCTCACTTGGACGCCGCCGACGCTGGCCTCGGGGCCCGGATTTCTAACCTCGTTCATCAAACCCCCTTGATTAGCCGATCCAGCTCCCCGCTGCGATCGAGTTCGAAAAGATCGTCGCAGCCGCCGACGTGCTTGTCGCCGATGAAAATTTGCGGAACCGTGCGCCGATTGCTGCGCGCAATCATCTCCTCGCGGAACTTCGGTTCGTCCTCGACATTGACTTCGTTGAAGACGAGATTTTTTTGCATCAGCAGATCGCGGGCGCGCCGGCAGTACGGACACCAGTCCGACGTGTACAGAGTCACCTCGGGCTGGCTCATTTCGAGCTTCCCTTGCCGGGCGGCGAAGTCCTCGACAACGGCAAGTTGTCCTTGATCCAGGCGTCCAAGCCTCCCCGCAGATTGAACACTTTGGTGAAGCCGAGCTTCATCAGCGCGCGTGCACCGTTCGCACCGCTGGTGCCGCTGTCGCAATACGTGATCACGGTCTTATCGCGCCATTTTTTCAGGCTGTCGGCGTGAGATTCGAGTTCCGCCGCCGGCACGTTCCGGGCGTCGGCGATGTGGCCCGCGTCGTACAGATCCTTCCCGCGAAGGTCGATGACCAGAGCGCCCTGATTCATGAGCCTCACGGCCTGCATTGAACTCAATGCCGCGAATGCCTGCAGGCGCTCGCGAACCTCATAGAAAGCTACGAGGGCCGCGGCCAGCACCGCACCGGTCGCCAAGTAAGGATGATGACCAATGAACTCGAACAATCGCTGCATTCGGCTCGCACAAAAGGTTTTTGGGGCCGGCAAGTATAGCAGCGGCCACAAGGCTTGTATGCTTGCCGTCCATGAGCGAGAAGCCAATCAGCCGCCGCAGATATTCATGCGTAGTCCTCGCGGTGACCCTGTGCTCTGCCGGGGTATGGGCGGCGGCATCCGAACCGAAGGACTCGGAACGTGCGAAGGCAAAGCTCGCGGCGGTGCGTGCGCGCATCGCGGCGCTGACCAACCGTCTGGGCGATGAGCTCAAGGAGCGCGACGCAGCCAGCGCACGTTTGCGCGCGGCGGAGCTCGTGATCACCGCGAAGCGCCAACGGCTGGAGGCCCTACGTGCCGCCGAGATCGCGGCGGAGCGGCGCCGATCGCAGCTGCGCGGCGAGCAGTCGGCTTTGGAGAACGCGCTGCAGGTTGAGCGCGCCGCCCTGGCGGCTCGCTTGCGCTCGGCGTACATGATCGGCCGGCAAGAGCAACTGAAGCTGCTCCTGAACCAGAGCAACCCCGCGAGCCTCGGCCGCACGCTCACCTACTATGGATACTTCGCTCGGGAACGCAGCAGCAAAATAAGCACGATCGAATCTCAGGTGGCGCGGCTGCAGCAGTTGGTCGCGGAAATCGATGAGCAAAGCGCGCAGCTCAAGACTCTCGAGAGCGACACGAATCGCGAGATGAGCGCCTTGGAGCAGGCGCGCGCGGAGCGCGCCGACGCGCTGGGGGCGCTCACGAAGCAAGTGGCGAGCGGCAGCCGCGAACTCGCCGACCTGAAGCGCGAGGAACAGGCTGTGGAGTCATTGGTGGCGGACCTCGCGCGAGTTCTGCAGGATTTTCCCGTCGATGCCACGCAAAGCTTCGCGGCGATGCGGGGCAAACTGCCGTGGCCCGTGCAGGGGCGTGTCACCGCGCGCTATCAGGAGCCGCACGGAAGTTCTACGCCCGGCATCCGTTGGAACGGCGACATGATCGAAGCGGCCCGCGGCGCCAAGGTGCGCGCCGCTTATTTCGGGCGCGTTGTGTACGCCGATTGGCTGCAGGGTCTCGGCCTCTTGCTCATCATCGGACACGGCGGCGGATTCATGACCCTGTACGGCCATGCGGAGGTTCTCTACAAATCGGTCGGCGATTGGGTCGCCCCGGGCGATGTGATCGCGGCGTTGAGCGAAGGCGACGGCGCCGCCCCGCAGCTCTATTTTGAAATTCGCGAGGGGAGAAAAGCGGTCGATCCCAAGCTTTGGTTGAGGAGCATTCCGTGAGCTTCACGCGATGTTATGTCGCATGGTGCGGTTTGTCGACACGAACTGCCGAACATGTCCTGGATTCACGGCGGGCGATGCCGGATCCTGGCGTCGATGACGGCTCCGCTGGAAACTTGGAAATCGTACGCGCAATTGCTTGCACGCTTGAATCCAAGAATCAGCCATATCCTGTTCGCGAGCACCGACGGTAGTTCCTGGTGGTCGAGCGATCCCTCGAGCGCTTCCCGGGTGCAGTACGCGCTTTCTCTTCTGCAATCTTCGCGCACCCGCCCGCGCGAAATCGACGGTTTGATGGAGACCGAGGACAGCGCCGAGTCGCGTTACGGATTTCGCATTCGCGGCGCGCTCGGAGAATTGTTGGGCTTCCTGGTCATCGCATTGCCGGAGCCCGAGTCGCGTTTCGATCTCGGCAGAGTCCACGCACTGATCAAGCCCGCTCTCGACTGTTTGCAGGGAGAACTCTCGGCACGCGCCGCGGCGCAAACGTATGCGGACGGCCTGGAGTCCCTTGGACAGATCCCGACCCTGGCGAACGAGCGCCTCTCGGGTGTGGTCGCGGCAATTCTCTTGCCCGACCGGAAACTGACGATTTGCCGCAAACGGCCCGGTCAACCCAATGGCATCGAGAGCGACGTTCTGGCGCAAATGCATCGCCACCTCATGACGCGCGCCCAGCTGCACGGGTGCACGCTGGTTGCCAATCGGCTCGTCCTCGACGGCCATGATGCTGCGCTGCCATACAAGGCGATCTCGACACCCATCCGCAATGAGGCTCATCGGGTCATCGGGGTGCTCGCCGTGTTCCGAGTGACCGGGGACGACAACTTTCGGCTCTGCGATGCCGAGGCCTTGGAGCTCCTGGCTCGCAAGGTCGAGTTGATCATTCGTTCGAGTTTCGATCCGCTCACCGGCCTCTTGACGCCGGCGGCCTTCAAGGCGCATTGCGCGGCGAAGTTGGCCGCGCAAGATCTCAAAGTGAGCACTCACGGGTTGCTCCATGTCGATATCGATCAATTGAGCGTCGTCAACGAGAATCACGGTATGCACGTCGGCGACGATGTCATTCAGAGCGTCGCAAACCTCATGTCGCGCCGAGCCCGCGAGGGGACGCTCGTCGCACGCCTCGGAGGCGATCGATTCTGTATGCTCGTGCCCGGCTGCGGCATCGAGCCTGCCGCAAGAATTGCCGAAGAACTGCGCAGCGCAGCCATCCCCTTGAGCCAAGCGCGCGGCGATAAGGCGTTGCTGGTGTCGTTGAGCATCGGCGTTGCGCGCCTCGACGACCGGGAGCGCAGCCTCGACGATGCCATGGCCGCGGCCGAGCTCGCGTGCCGAACCGCCAAGGAACGCGGCCGCAACCGGGTGGAGGTCTTCTATGGCAACGGACGAGAACTTACCGTCGATCGTTCCACGTCGAGCTTCGCCGCTCAGGTCAGTGCCGCGGTTGCGTCCGACTCCTTGGAGCTGCTGGCCCAACCCATCCTGCCCTTGAGTTCGGCGCCGGCCGAGCCGCGCTTCGAAGTCCTCGTGCGCATGCGTGCGGCGGATGGCACTCGGCTTGGCTTCGAGAAACTGGCCGCCTCCGCAGCCTGTCGCGATCTCAGTGCCGTCGTCGATCGTTGGATCATCGAGCAGGCGATCGAGCGTCTCGGTGATTGCCGGCATGCACTGCGCCAGTATCCCGCAAGATTCTCGCTGAACTTATCCGCGGCTGCGGTCGCCGACGGGGAGTTCTGGCGAATGCTGGAGGACCTGGTGCGCAAGAGCCGCATTGAGCCCGGAACACTGGGTTTCGAGTTCCCGGCGGATGCGGCGAGGGCGCACATCGGCGCCATCTCGCCGTTCATGTGCAGGTTGCGGGAGCTGGGAGTCTCATTTGCCCTGGACGATTTTGGTCGCGGCCTGGGCTTGCTGTCGCAGTTGAACTCGTTGCCCGTTTCATGCGTCAAGATCGACGGCAGTTTGAGCCGCGATCTCGTCGACAACCCGAAATCGCAATCCACGGTACTGGCCATTTCCAAGCTCGCGAACTCGTTTGGCATGGAAACCGTGGCCGCACACGTGGAGACCGACGCGATCCGCGCGTGCGCCGCACAATTGGGCGTCGACTACGGCCAGGGCTTCTTCATCGGCAAACCGCTGGCGCTTGACGATGCCATTCGCGATTTGCCTCTGTACGCCTGCTTTTCAACCTCCACCGGGTTGTTCGATGCCTCAATAGGTAAAACCGCTGCGCGTGGCTAGGAGCCGGTCTGAATATTCCACGTGAGCTGCGGCCGGCTAGGCGCGGCCGACCGGCCGCGGCAGGCCAGGCGCGCCGCTAGCTAGCGGCGAATCGCCGCCGCACGTATGCTTGAGTCCGATGAGTAATAAATCTCGCGGTGTGTTGTTGTGGGGCGTAGGTGTGGGCGTGGGCCTGTCGCTTGCGCTGGCGAGCGGAGTGCTCGCCGATAAACCCCCGGCGGTCCGCAGCGACCTGCCTTGGCAGGATGCCCACATGTTGGCCGACGTGCTGGAGCGCGTGAAGCACGACTACGTGGATGCAGTGGACGATCATCAGCTGCTGCAGGCGGCGATTCGAGGCATGGTTTCCTCGCTGGATCCCTACTCCGCGTACCTCGATGGGGACGAGTACGATGAGGTCAAGATCTCGAGTTCGGGGCAATACTCTGGGATAGGCATCGAGGTGTCGATGGAGGATGAAGAAGTCGTGGTGGTGTCGCCGTTCGAAGGCTCACCCGCGGCCGTCGCCGGAATTCGCTCGGGCGATATCATCAGTACGATCGACGGCGTTCCCGTGAATACCACCACCCTGGCGGACACGATCGGCCGCATGCGCGGCAAGGAAGGAACGACGGTCAAGATCGGCATCTTGCGGCAAGGCAGCGCCGAACCGATGCAATTCACCTTGAAGCGCTCGCGCGTCGAACTGCGCAGCGTGAAGTCGGAGCTGCTCGAACCCGGCATGGGATACGTGCGAATCTCTCAATTCAGCGAAACGACGGGCGATGATCTGAACGCCGCGCTCAAGGATCTGCACAAGCGCAACGGTGCAAAGCTTTTGGGCCTGGTACTCGATTTGCGCAACAATCCCGGCGGCGTACTCGAGGCGGCGGTGTCCGTCTCGGATACTTTTCTGGACGCCGGCATCATCGTGACCGCCAAGGGGCGCACGCCCGAGTCCAAATTCGAAATGGATGCGACGCCCGGTGACGCACTGAGCGGAGCGCCGATCGTGGTATTGATCAACGGCGGATCTGCTTCGGCTGCGGAGATCGTTGCCGGTGCCCTCAAGGACAACCACCGTGCGAAACTCATGGGACGCACGACCTTCGGCAAGGGCTCGGTGCAGACGGTCATTCCCCTATCCGGCGACCGCGCCATCAAATTGACGACGTCGCTCTACTACACGCCCTCCGGAATATCGATCAATCACCGCGGCATCGCGCCCGACATCGAGCTCCCCCGCGAGTCGAAGATCGAAAGCGAGAAGGTGCCCGACGACGCGCCGCTGCTGCAGCGTGACCCGGAAGTCCGGCGTGCGGTTCAGGAATTGAAGGTCCCGGCCGCCGGCGGCCGCGGCTCGGTCTCCGCAGCGGCCCGATAGGCCACCCGCGTGCGAAGTACCCAATCCATTGAAATACTGTGTCTGGCGCTCGCCGCCCTGGTACTCGTCTGGTCGCGGGCGCTGGGAGCCCAGTTGTGGCCGGTGCTGGGCCTCCTGGCGGGGTTCATGGTTGCGATCATCCTGTTTCGGGCGCGGCGGTTCTTCCCTCGGCGCACCCGGACACGGTTGCTGATCGAATCGTGGTCCATGGTGCTCTTCATCACCGGGGTGCTGTGGTTCAGCGGCAAGAGCGCGAGCCCCCTGTTCAATCTGTATCTCTTGCCGATCATCCTGAGCGCGCTCACTCTCGGACGTCTGGTGACTCTGCTGCAAGTGGCGGTTATCGCGGCATGCCACCTGTTGCTTGCCGCCGCGTCTCCCGGGATCGATGTCATTTCGCTGTCATATGCAAGCAGCGCGGTCGGCCAATTGGCGCCCTTTCTTTTGGTGGCCTATCTGACGACGACGCTGTCGGCGGATATTACGGAAGCGCGCGAACGGATCGAGAATTTGGCTCAAACCGACTCGCTGACGGGTCTTTACAATTTGCGCATGTTCAACGAGGTGTGGCAACGCACCCACGAGGCCGGCGAGCGCGACCGCGGCATGTACGCGCTTCTGATGATCGACATGGACAAGCTCAAGGACATCAACGATGCCTTTGGGCATGAGGCGGGGAATAGCGCCATAACGCTGGTGGCGCAATGTCTGCAGAGAAGCATTCGCAACACCGACTACGCCGCGCGCTTCGGCGGGGACGAGTTCGCCGTGCTGCTGCCGGGCGCGTCGCCCGAGGTCGCCGAAGCCGTGGTCAAGCGTGTGCGCCACAACGTCTACAAGACGACGCTCGACCTGCGCTCGCGCATGATTCGGTGCAGTGTCAGTATCGGTGTCGTCAATTACCCCAAGGATGCCCGCGATATGCGCGAGCTCCTGAGCATCGCCGACCGCAAGATGTACCGCGACAAGGAGCTGCGCCGAGCCCCCGGCAGCGAGGCAAACGCCTGAAGTTAACCGGGCAAAGTGCTGAATGTTCTGGACTTTCAAAAAAATGATGGCAAAGTTAGTGCTGCATCACGTCGCGGCGTGATTGACATATGTCAGCGTGCCATTTTTCGTCAGAACAAAGAGACTGGTCCATGGCGTTCACCTCGAGAGCATCGACCCTGCCGCTACGAGCGGCGGTCGCCTTGATTCTGGCGATTTTGGGGTTGCAGGCCGCCGCAAAACCCATCCGCGATCCGAAACTGAAGTCGAGTTCCGTGCTCGTCATCGATGAGAGCGACTCTTCGGTGCTCTTCTCGCGGCACCCGGACGTGCCCATGCCCATCGCTTCCATCACCAAGTTGATGACCGCGCTCGTGGTTCTCGAGGCCAAGCAACCCCTCGATGAGCCGATAGAAATCACGGCCGCCGACCGCGACCTGCCAAAAGGGGGCTTTTCGCGCCTCGCCGTCGGCACCACCCTGACCCGGGGCGACCTGATGCACCTGGCACTCATGTCGTCGGAAAACCGCGCCGCGCACACGCTGGCGAACAATTACCCCGGTGGAATGCCCGCGATGGTTGCCGCCATGAATGCAAAAGCTGCCATGCTCGGCATGACCAATTCGCACTTCGTCGATGCCACGGGCTTGTCGAGCCAGAACGTGGCGAGTCCGGAGGACCTCTCGAAGCTGGTGATCGCCGCCTCGCACTATCCCGCCATTCGCGAGTATTCCACCGACAAGCGCTATGCGGTGAAAGTCCGTAGGCGCATGGTCGAATTCCGCAACACCGACAACTTGGTGGGAAATCCTACCTGGAACATCATCGTGCAGAAGACCGGTTACATCTCCGAGGCCGGCAAATGCCTCGTCATGGCGGCCATCATCGAAGGCCGCTCGGTCGTGATCGTGCTGCTCGATTCGTTCGGCAAGTACACCCGCGTCGCCGATGCCAAGCGCATCAAGACTTGGATGGAATCGACCGCCGGGGGGCGACTTCAGGTATCGATGCGCTGACCCCAAGCGCTTGTCGCATTCGCGGCCGGAGTTGAGTTATGCGTCAACGCCTCCTCCTCATCGGCTGGTTTTTGTTGCCGGCGACCGCAATTCCCGCGACAGCCGCCGACAGGGCTTTATCGCTCACCATATATACCGATGATCTGGCGCTGGTACAGGACCGGCGCGACGTCGAGCTCACGGGCGGCCGCCAGCGCCTCGAATTCCGCGACGTATCGGCCCAAATCAGGCCGGAAACCGCATCGCTCACGGCGAGCGACATCAGCATCGTCGAACAGAACTTCGATTTCGACCTTCTGACTCCCGCCAAGCTGATGGAAAAGGCGGTGGGCCACGAGGTCACCATCGTGCGCGTCAATCCGGCTACGGGCGCTGAAACACGCGAGCAAGCCCAAGTGCTCGCGACCAACGGCGGCGTGGTGCTCAAGATCGGGCCGCGCATCGAGGTATTGCGCGACGATGGCCTGCCGGTGCGCGTGATTTTCGACAAGGTGCCGGATAACCTTCGCGCCCGCCCGACCTTGTCGGTCACCGTGATCGGCGCCCATGCGGGCACGCGCTCCGCCACCTTGAGCTATCTCACTCCCGGTCTCGGCTGGCGGGCGGACTACGTTGCGCTCTACAACGAAAGCGACAGCAAGATCGACGTACAGGGCTGGGTGACGCTCACCAACTCGAGCGGCGTGACCTACGACGACGCGCAAACGCTGCTGGTCGCGGGCTCGCCTGCCCACATCGACGGCGGTGGCAGGCAGTCGAACGTTTATCGCCCGCCCGAACGGCGCACGGCGCTTTCGCAGGCGGGCACTGAAAGCGGCGGCCGCGAGCGGCTGGGCGATTACTATCTCTACCCGCTTGCGGAACGCACCACCATCGCCAATTTGCAGACCAAGCAGGTGAGCTTCCTCGACGTGCACGGTGTTCCCGCCGAGCACGGCTATGAATTTCGCAATCGCTGGCTCGGAACCACCGAGGCTCCGCAGAGCGCAAAGAGCATCTACAGCTTTTCGAGCAGCACGCACGCAGGTCTCGGCGATCAGCTGCCCGCGGGAATCTTGCGCTTCTACATGCGCGACAAACGCGGCGATCCGCAGTTCATCGGCGAGAGCCGCATCGAGCACACGCCCATGGGATCGACGCTCTCGCTCGCCACCGGCGACGCCTTCGATGTGAAAGTGCGTGCCGTGATCGACAAGCGCACTCGCGTGGGTAGTTTCGACTGGCAATCCGACATGCGCTACGAACTCACCAATGCGCTGCCCCAACCCGTCACGGTCAAGCTGCTGCAAGAGGGCCTCTGGGGCGATTCGCGGATTACCGCCGAGAGCCAGAAGAGCAAGCGGCGCAGCGCCGACACGGCCGAGTGGGCAGTCGCCGTGCCGGCCAACGGCAAGGCCAGTCTCACGGCCACCTTCGAAACGCGATACTAGGAGCCTGTCTGAGTATCCCGCGTGGCCGCAACCTGCGCTCCCGTTCCCCGATGTGGCTCATCCTGGCGCCCTGGTGCGCAGCCGCGCCTGCGATGGCCGCCGACGTGTTGGCGGAGAATCCTTCGGATCTGTCGGTAACCGTATATCGTGCACCCTATCGCGGCTCGGGATCGATCGATCTCGGCGCGCTCGGAGGATTCGCGCTGGTCACTGAAACGCGTACGGTGCACCTGCCCTCAGGGGTGAGCCGGCTGCGCTTCGAGGGGGTGGCCGACGGCATCGAAGCGAATAGCGCCATCATCGCGGGGTTGGGCCAAGGTATCTTGGAGAAGAATCGGGAAGGTCAAACGTTGAGTCCCTCGGCGCTGATGGCCGCCGCCGTCGGCAAGCCTTTGACTCTGCTGCGCACCGACAAGAAGACCGGTAAGTCCATTCGATCGACCGGCACCATCCGGTCGGACGCAGGCGGGGTGGTGTTCGAAACCGCTGAGGGTATCGAGGCACTGCGCTGCTCGGGGCTGCCGGAAAGCTTCAACTTTTCGGGCGTCACAGATCTCAATGCCAAGCCGACTCTCTCGGTGCAGGTACGCAGCTCCGAGGCGGCGGTGAGGACCGTGACGCTGTCGTATCTCGCCCGCGGGTTCGATTGGGCGGCGGACTACATCGCTACCTTGTCGTCCGACGGAAAATCCATGGACCTTGGTGCCTGGGTCACACTGGCCAACGGCAATGGGGTGGGTTTTCCTTCGGCGCACACCCAGGTGGTGGCCGGACGAGTCAACCGCGAGAGCGGCGAAGTGGAGCCGCTCGATCCGGGCGGGCCGATTCTCGCGCAGTGCTGGCCGCGGGGTTCGACCAGCGATTCACCGCAATACCTGCAATTGGCTCGCCCCTCGGAACGTGGAATGGACCAGATGCTCAAAAACGTGATGGCCGCCTCCGCGCCGCGGCTCGCGGAGATTGCCGCGGCGACCGCGACCAGCAGAGTCGAACAGGAACAGCTCGGCGACCTCAAGCTCTACCGCGTGCCGGATCGCACCACCGTGGCGAGCCGTCAGTCGAAGCAGGTACGGCTGCTGGACCGGTCGGCTATTCCGGTCAGCGTCGTTTACAGTGCGGATCTCCCGGCCAATGAAGCGCGGCTCCCGGCGCCGGCTTCCCGGTTGCTGCGAACCACGAACACTGCGGCGAATCACCTTGGCCTGCCGCTGCCGTCGGGACGAATCGCGGTGTTCGCCATGAGAGGAGAGCAGAAGCTGTTGCTGCACGAATCCGCAATGCGCGACCTTGCCCTCGACGAGGAGGTGGAGATCGACATGGGCAACAGTCCCGACGTCGAGGTCTCTGCCGGCAAGGAAGAGGCGAGCATCGATCCGGCAGGTATCCACCCGGAGGGGAACCGCTTGCCGCCCTCGGTGCCGGGGATCAGCTTGGGCCCGGTGCGGGTCGATGAGGTCAATCGTGTGGAGGTCAGCAACGCACGCGCGACGGAGATTCAAATCGAACTCAAGTTGAGGTTGCCGGACGGCGGCCGCGTGGTCCGCGCCGATCATCCCTTGGGCACCAAGAATGGCCGCCCGATGTTTCGGCTGACGATCCCCGCCAACGAGACCGTGACGCTGCGTTATCAGACGCAGCACGCGGTCGGCTGAAGTGCCAGGGGTGCGCCATTGGTGAGAGCTCGCCAGTCGCGGATCAAAAACTATTTCGCCGAAAACCGGCTGTTTGCGATTCGCAGTATCGTCGCCGGAGTCATCGCGGGCGTGCTGCTCTTGGGCGTAGCCGGGCGGCTTTTCTATCTACAGGTGTTGAGGCATGCCTACTACGCGACCCAATCGCTCGGCAACAGCATCCGCACCGAGCCGATCCCGCCCAGCCGCGGCTTGATCCTCGATCGGCATGGGGTGGTACTCGCCGACAACCTGCCGGCCTTTCAAATCGAGCTGGTGCGGGAACAAGTGGGCGACAGCAAAGCCTTGGATGCCACGCTCACGCTGTTGGTCGAAATTGGGTTGGTCCGCCGCGAAGAGCTCGCCAATATCAGACGCAACATCCTGCTGCACAAAGTGTACGAAAGCGTGCCGGTCAAGCTGCAGCTGAACGAAGAGGAAATGGCGCTTTTCGCGGTTCATCGCTACAAGTTCTCGGGTGTCGACATCCATACGCGCCTTGCCCGGCATTACCCACTCGGCGAGACCGCGGTCCATGCCATCGGTTACGTCAGCGCAATCAACGAACAGGACATGAAGCAAATCGACAGCGACGAGTACGCCGGCACCAGTCTCATCGGCAAGCTCGGCGTCGAGGCTGCCTACGAGGCGCAGCTTCACGGCAAGCGCGGGTCGAGAGAAGTCTTGGTGAACGCGGCGGGTAGGCCGGTCGAGAAGCACGGAGAGTACACGCCGCTCCTCAGCACGCATCTTCCCGTGGCCGGCGAAGATCTGATCTTGGGAATGGACGTGCGCGTGCAGAAAGTCGCAGAAGACGCGCTGGCGGGCAAGCGCGGATCGGTCGTGGCGCTCGACCCAAAAACCGGCGACGTCATTGCGCTCGCGAGCACGCCGGGATTCGACCCCAACGCCTTTGTCCGCGGTCTCTCGGTGGCGGAGTACGCCGCCTTGCAGAACAACATCGATATCCCGCTCCTCAATCGGGCGTTGCGCGGCGCCTATCCGCCGGGGTCCACCGTCAAACCGCTGTATGCGCTCGCCGCACAGAAATACAATATTATTTCGCCTCTGCAGACTCAGTACTGCCCCGGCTTCTTCACCCTCCCCGGCAGCAGCAACAAATATCGCGACGACAAGAAACACGGCTTCCTCGACATGCGTCACGCCATCGCGGAATCCTGCGACGTGTATTTCTACAAGGTCGCCGAGAAACTCGGCATCGATCGGATGCACGCCTTCATGAGCGCCTTCGGTTACGGCGAGTTGACGGGCATCGACATACCCGGCGAGAAGCCGGGCCTCATGGCCTCGCCGGAATGGAAACGCCGCGTATTCAAGCGCAAGGCCGATCAAGTCTGGTTTCCCGGCGAGACCATCAGCATGGGCATCGGCCAGGGTCCGATGAACGTGACGCCGCTGCAGCAAGCTCACTTCGCCGCCGAAATCGCGGAGCGCGGACAGCTCGTCGCGACGCCGCGGCTGGTGGCGGCGATCCGCGCTGCGGGTTCCGACCTGATCCAGCCGCGCAACCCCGTATTCACGAGCCCGATCAACATCGCGACGGCGGAGCAATGGGACGTCGTCCAAGACGGCATGGTCGGGGCGGTGTCGCCCGGCGGCACCGCGTACGCCTCCGGTGTCGGCGCGCGATACAAATTTGCGGGCAAGACGGGAACCGCCCAAGTTTTTACCATCAAGCAAACCGAAAATACCCGCGCCAAAATTCAGGACGAGCGCAAGCGCGACCACTCCTGGTTCATCGCTTTTGCGCCGGCGGATGACCCGAAGATTGCCATCTCCATTCTGGTGGAGAACGGCGGCTTCGGCGCCTCGGCCGCGGCGCCGATCGCGCGCAAGGTGGTGGATGCCTATTTGTTGGGCGACGAGGCAGCGTCTCCCGAATCTCGCAAGGCCGCTCCACCCCGGCCTTCGACCGCGACCGAGCCGGCGCCGCCCTAAGGCGATGCGGAATACTCGCAGGCGGGCGGGTTTTGCGCACCATCGAAACCGAGAGATATCAAGGGTGCTTTCGGCGCAGTTCGTAGTTGAGGGTGAGCCCCACTTGCCGCGGATCGCCCGCCTGCAGGAATGATTGGTTTGGGAAATTCGGAGGGATCAGCCCGAAATAGAACCCTTGCTGGGCATAGCGCGCATTGAAAAGATTCCGGACCCACAGGCTCGTGGTCCACGAACCTCTGGCGAGCCCCACGCGGACGTTCTCCAAATTGTAGGCGCGCGAGGCCTGCGCATCGCTGGTGTAATAATAAAAGCTGCCCACGCCTGAGGCATCCACGCGAGCGAACCAGCCGGCGGGATGACGATACTCAACGGCGGCGGATAGCTTGTAGCTGGGCGCAAACGGCTGCGCCCGCCCTTCGATCCCCAAGCCGCCGAACAATCCGCCGACGTCGAGATAACGCGTGCGCAGCACCGAGGCGCTGCCCGACAGTCGCCAACGTTCGCTCAAGGCGTAAGCACCTTCTCCCTCGAGCCCGTAGTTTTCTCCGTTGCTGGCGTTCTGCGTGTAGAACACATAATCCAAGGGATTGTTTTGCTGCAGCTGCTGGGAAAGATATACCTGCATGTTTTGCCGCCGCATGTAGAACACGTCCGCCTGCAGTTCGAGTGCGCTCATCGCCGGCGCCGACTTGAGTCCCATCTCCAGGCTCCACAGCGATTCGGGACCAAAACTGCGCTGTTCGGCCAGGATTTGCGAGCCGATGTTGAAGCCCCCGCCCTTGTAGCCGCGCGCGAGCGTGACGTAGAGATGCTCCCCCTCCCCCGTGTTGAATTTCCAGGAAAGATTGCCGCCGATCATGCGATTCAATTGCGCGGGAAACGGCGTCTGGACATCGGCGCTGTCGGCGTAGCGGGCATCGCGCTGCTCCAGGCGCAAACCGCCCGACACCGCCGAGCGCGCGCCGAGATCGGCGTCCAGGGAGCCGTAAAGAGCGACGTTCGTGGCGCGGTACCGGCTGTCGAGACCGCTCGAGCCTGCGCCGTTGTATTGGTCGTTCCAGACATACGAGAGGTTGTCGGACTCCTGCAAGCGCAGGGCGTAGATTCCCGCCAGCCAGCGCACGCGCCCGAACAGGGCCCGGGACGCATCGCCGATCAATCTCAAGTCTTCGGCGAGCGTGCGGCGGGTCCGATGGTCGCTCTGAAAATAATCGTAAGGCGCGTAGGGTCCCCACAAAGCGTCGTTCCCCCAATCGCCGTCGAACGAATAGAGGATCCTCGAATCGGCCGCGCTCGTGACGCTGCGCAGCTCTCCCACTCCGTTCAGCGAATCGACGAGACGCAGGCTCCAGCCGTTGGACAGTTGCGCATCGCGGCCGGGCTGGTTCGAGTACGTCGTGCGAGTGTTGTAGATCGACCAGGCGTCGTAGCCGTTATTGATATTGACGTGCATCAAGGCGAGGTCCGCCCGCAACGCGTCGGTCAATTGCCAGCGCAGCTTCCCGCGCAGCGTGCTCTCATCATATCCATTGGTGGAATTCTCATTCAAGTACGCGTCGTGGCGGAACCCGTCGCTCAGATATTGCTGCGCCACCAAACGCCAGCCGGCGCTGCCTCCCGCGAAGCCGTCGCCGACGGCGAGGCCTGCGGCGCGCGTATCGTAGTCGGCGCCGGTTGCCTCGCCGTTCAACGCAAAATCGGAGCCGGGATCGACGGTGCGGACGCTGATCAAACCCGCCAGCGCGTTGGCGCCATAGGTCGTGCCTTGCGGCCCGCGCAGCACTTCGATCTGCTGCGTGTCGAACAACGTCGCCGGCATCCCCACGCCCGAGAAATCGATGTCATCGATCAGAAAGCCGACCGACGGGTTCGGCGCGCCCTGGTACTGCTCCACCTCGCCGATACCGCGGAGCTGAAAAAAGCGCGGCCGCGAGGTTCCTGCAGCCCAGTTGAGATCCGGTATCAGACCGAGGACATCTTCGAAGTGCTGCACGCCCGCGCCTCGAAGCGTCTCGTGATCGAGCACGGTCACACTTTGGGGCAAATCCGCGACGTCGGTCGCCCTTAAAGTTGCCGTGACGACGATCTGCTCGAGCGTGTCATCCGACGATAGAGCGGTCTGCGCCACGACGGAACCGGCGGCCAACGGCACAATCCAAGCGAGTGGAAATCTAATTTACCTGCTCCCTACGCCGGTACTAACCGGATCAGGTTCAACGGGTTCGCCGGTTCACCGACGTCTCAGGCCGCGAGGCCACCCCAAGGTTTGACAATCCAAATATCGGCCAAATGGCCGGCTATTGCAAGCCGGGCCGCCTATTGCAAGTTGGGCCGCCTAGAGGATCCTCAGAAGAGCTGCCGAACCGCTCCGGCCAGGCCTCCCAAGACCAGAGCCGCGGTGGGTAGAAAGCTCATGCCGTACCCGGCGCTGCGTTTCGCCGGCTCCTTGACGTAGCCCGCCGCATAGACTTCGCGCCCGATGATATAGATGACGCCGATCACCGCGGCCACCACCGGATTCCAGTAATGGCTGAAGAGGTAAAGGCCGGGAACGAACACGATCAGCAACTCCAAAGTATTTTGCTGGACGCGAAAATACCGCTCGAAGATCTCGTTCCCGGCAGTGGCCGGCGCCTTCACTCCGTAGCGGCCGCGAGCACCCCCAACTTTGAAGCCGAATACGATGAACTGCAGAAGTGCGAGCGCGGTCACAATGTCAACATAAGCCATGGATGTTCCTCCCCCGTTGAGGGATTCTAGCATCGCGCCGGCGGCGCCTTTCAGTCAGACTATCGAAATCGCCATGCAAGAGGCTCGAAGTCCGCAATGAGTGCACCTCGCAAAACCACCCGAAACGGTACTCGTGGCTACGCCCACCTGGTCGAGATCGACGTGCCCGTCGCTCGGGTCTGGCGCGCGCTGATCGATCCGGGCCTGATTCGCATCTGGTCCGGTCAGGACGCGCAGATCGATCCCCGCAAGGGTGGGATGTATCGTCTGGGCAAACACGGTGAAGATTACCGCGAAGCTCACATCGATATCTTCGATGTGAACCGGCGCCTGCGGTTGATTTACCTAAGCGGCAGCAACTGGCCGCCCGGCGATAGCGCCGTCGTCGACGACTTCATATTGGATGTGCGCAAGGGCGACGGCACGACGTCGCTGCGATTGCTCGGTTCAGGGGTTCCGGAGGCTCAGAGTTGGGACAAGAGCTACGTGCGCATTCGCATGGGTTGGGAGCGCCTCATGGCGCGCATCAAAGTGACTCTGGAAAGTCCGCCGGTTCCCAAAAAACCGACCGAGGCGCCTCCCAAGGATCCGCCGCTGCCCGGACTCGATTATTGATTTAATGATTTAAAGTCTCCCCTGGTATCCTCGCGACGTCGGCGCCTCCGTGGAGTCAAGCATGCTCGGGTTCCTCATACGCGCAAGCATCGTTGCGCTGGGTCTATGGTTGGCGACCGCTTGGGTCGACGGCGTCTACATCGACACTCCGGCGACGCTCTTGCTTGCCGGCATGCTGCTCGGAGTAGTCAATTCCATCGTTCGGCCGATCGCCATATTGCTCACACTGCCGATGACCATCATCACTCTCGGCCTGTTCCTGCTGGTGATCAACGCCGGCATGGTGGCGCTGGTCGCGTGGATGCTTCCGGGCATGCACGTGGCCGGATTCTGGTCCGCGTTCTGGACCTCGGTCATCGTGAGCTTGGTCAGTTTCGTGGGTTCTTGGTTCGTGGGCGGCAAGGGCCGTGTCGAAGTCATAATGAAGCGCCGCTGACCTCGCGGGGATTAGGCGGCGCCTTTGAGCGCGCGCCGCTACTGCGTCTTGGGTTCGGCCAGAGTCTTCGGATCGGTGAGGCTGCCGCCGGGGAGCGTCAGAATGCTCACACCGGCGATGATGACCACCATGCCGGCGAGCTGCACGGCGGACAGATGCTCATGCAGAAACCGCCAGCCGAGGAACGACGCGATGGCGGGATTCACGTAACCGTACGTGCCGATCAGGGCGGGATTGCTGTTCAGGCTCAACCAACCGTAGGCGGTGTACGCCAGACAGGAACTGAAGAAGGTCAGGTAAAATAGGGCCGTCAATCCGGATGCATTCGGTGCCCAGCGCGCAGCATCGCCGTGCGCGATGCCGAGCCCTAGCAGCATCAATCCGCCCATGAGCATCTGCAGCCCCATGAACATGAGCGAGCTCAATTCGGTGTCTATGCTGCGGTAGTACAAGGTGCCCACCGACCAGGATAGGCACGCGGTGAGCACTCCGGCCTGCGCCAGGAGACTCTTGGCGCTCAACGGCTCCTTGGGGATCAGCATCAACGCGGCGCCGAGGAATCCGATGACCATGCCGAGCAGCGCCCAGCGCGTCAGCGGATGGCCGCGGCGCCCGAAGACGCCGAGGCCGGCGATCCAAAACGCCGCCGTGCCGTTGAGAAGTGCCGATTGATTGCTCGGAAGGTATCGCATGGCCCAGGTATTCAAGCCGTTGCTGACGAACACCATGAAAAAACCCGTGACGGCCACGTGGCGCCATTCGATCGGGCGTGCGGGCAAGGCGCCGCCCCATACCCGCGCGATGATCGCCAGTAAAGTGCCGGCCGTGACGAAACGAATGCCCGAGAAGAGCGCGGGGGGGAGGTTCGTCACCGCGATCTTGGTGAATAAAAAGCTCGAGCCCCACACGAGATAAATCGTGCTCAAGGCAAGCATGAGCTTTGCGGTATAACGCCGGTCGCGCAAAACGCGGATCGGCCTTAGGCGGCCCGCCGCGGGGTACCGGCCCTAAAAATCCAGAAGCAAATTCCGAGCAGCACCAGTGCCGCCCACCACTTTGCGCCGGGCAACTCGCGGGCCATGGCAAGGACGTCCGGGTTCTTGCTGATCCATATGCACATGGCAATGAAAATGCCCACGAGTGCTTCGCCGGTGATGAGACCCGCAGCGAACAGCATGCCGTTCTGCGAGAGCTTCTCGTGATCGGCGCCGGGACTGCGCTTTTGGTGCCAGCGCGCGACCAGCTCCGCGACGATGCCGCCCGCGAGGATGGGGGTCGACACGTCCAAGGGGAGATAGATTCCGACGGCCACCGCCAACACCGGCGCGCTCCAGCGAGATCCGCGGCGCTTGAGGTACAAATCGAAAATGATGATCAAGGCGCCTATTGCTGCGCCAATGGCGATCATCCCGACCGGCAAGGTGCCGCCGAACATGCCTTCGGCGACCGACCGTACCAGGTTCGCCTGCGGCGCGGGCAAGGCCTTCACGCCGGCATGCGCAGGTTCGCCGATGCCGTAGGCGAACAACAGGACGTTCATCACGGGCGCCATCACGGCGGCGCTCACGACCACGCCGACGCAGAGCATCACCTGCTGACGCCAGGGCGTCGCTCCGACGATTTGTCCGGCCTTCAGATCCTGCAGATTGTCGCCTGCGACCGCCGCCGCGTTGCACACGACCGCGCCGATGAACACCACTGCTACTGCACCGATCGAGGACTTGCCGCCCACCATCCACATGAGCACGAGGGAGGCGAAAAGGATGGTGCAGATCGTGATTCCGGAGACCGGGTTGTTCGAGGACCCGACGAGGCCGGCCATGTAGCCGCTGACCGAGGAAAACAAGAAACCCGCAACGATCATGATGACCGCCATCGCGAGCGCGACTCCGAGGCTGCCCACCACCAGGTAGTACAGAATGAACAGCGGTATCACGAACAGCGCAATGCAAATGAGCACGCCACCCATCGGCAGATCGCGCTCGGTGTGCGGTACGTCGGCCGCTCCCTTTGCGCCGACTTTCAAGCCGCTGCGGATGGCCGACCACAGGGAGTTGCGCAGCGACCAAAGCGCCCACAGCGCGCCCGTCAACATGCATCCGACGCCGATGTAGCGCACCTGTGCGCGCCAGATCGCGAATGCCGCCCCTTCGGGGTCGAGTCCGGCGAGCTTCTGCAGCAACACCGGGTCGTGATCGAAGAAAAAGCTGTTGTACAGAGGGATGGCGAGCCACCAGGAAAAGAGGCCCCCCGCTGCAATCAAGATCGCGACATTCAATCCCACGATGTAGCCCACCCCCAGCAATGCCGGGGAGAACCCGTAACCGAAGAACGCGATTCCCCGTTCGCCGAAGAAGCCCTTGACCACGAAAGTTTCGGGTAACGCGCGAAAGCCGGAGGTCGTCATCTTGAACAGTCCGCCCGCAACGGCCGCCATCGCGAGGAATTTCGCGCCGATCCCCGGATTCGCCCCGACCTTGAGCACTTCGGCGGCCGCCACGCCCTCCGGGAACCGCAGCTTCTGCTCGATGATCAGCGTTCGGCGCAGCGGCACCGAAAACAGTACGCCGAGCAAGCCGCCGAGGCCGACGATCGCCAGAGTCCACCAATAATCGAAGCTCGTCCAATGGTGCAGAAGAATGAGAGCGGGCAAGGTGAATATCGCGCCCGCGGAAATCGAAGTGCCGGCCGAGGCGCCGGTGGCCACGATGTTGTTCTCGAGAATATTGGGGCGTCCGAACAGCGGCAGCACCGCCATCGAAATGACGGCAGCCGGAATCGCCGTGGCCACCGTGATTCCTGCGAACAAGCCGACGTACGCGTTGGCCGATGCGAGGATGACGGTGAGAATGATCGAAAGAAGAATGGCCTTCAGCGTGAGCTGCGGCGCCACGTTGGTAGCTACGCCCTTGTTCATTTTATGTTTCCCATGAGTTTCTTCACCGGGTGGCTCAAGGCCAAGAGAACGGCACCCAACCCCACCGAGAAGTAAACGATGTGCATATATTGGCCTGGCATCGCCGCCACGTTGTTGGCATCGAATTCGCCGGCGATCAAGCCGGCGACGAGCTTACCCAAA
>DATMNF010000004.1:0-21901 GCA_035569355.1 Steroidobacteraceae bacterium | reverse complement strand
CCGTAACCGCCCTGCCCGGCAAGCCAATAGAAACCAGGGACGTCCGGTTCGAACCCTACCACCGGGATGCGATCGGCCGCGAACGTTCGAAGTCCCGCCCAGGCGCTCAAGGGTCGCTCGACCGTCAGCCGGGTGGCCGCTTCGATCCTTTCGATTGCCAGCGCAACATCGTAGTCGTCCGGCTGCGCATCGCACGGCGAGCTCGGTGTTTCGTCGGCGGGCGACAACAGAAGCGCGCCGGCATCGGCGCGAAAATACCACTGCTCGGAGGCATCGATGACGCACGGCCAAGCCGCCACCTTCCAAGGCCCGGCGCTCACCCGGACCGCGGTGCGCCGGCGGGGCACGAGTCCTGCAGCCGCGACGCCCGCGGCGCGCGCCACCTCATCCGCCCACGCGCCCGCCGCGTTGACGACGACGCCGGCGCGAATCTCGCTGTTGCCGGCGCGGATACGCCACTCGCCGCGCGCGTGCTCGAGTCCATGCACCTCGGTATCGCGGCATTGCCGGCCACCGTGGGAGCGGAACTGCCGTGCGTAGTGATCGACGACGGCGGCCACGTCGATGTCGCGGGCCTCGGGATCGAGCAGCGCGCGCGACAGCGTGTCCACACGCAGCGCTGGGCACAGCTCGAGTGCCGCCTCGGGTTCCAACAGCGCAACGCTCGGCGAAGCCTCCGAAAGCGCCGCGTGCAGAGCGTAGAGGCGTTCCTGTTGCGCGGCGGTAGCGACGAACAGCGCGCCACGCGGCTGAGTGAAGGGCCGCGAACCGTCGGCGGCCAAGTAGAAATCACGGCTGGCACGGGTCAGCGCTCGAACCGCGGCATTGCCGTACGACTCCGCGAAGAGTGCAGCCGACCGGCCCGTCGAATGGTAGGCCCAATGCGATTCGCGCTCGACGAGCACGACACGGCGGGCCGGCGCAAGTCCGGCGGCGACGGAGAGACCCGCCAAGCCGCCGCCGATCACACAGACGTCGAAATGCTCTGACATGACTGACGATCATCGGCACTCGTGCCGCGCATGGCAAGCGGCATGCCTCGCCGATCTTGTGCTAGGCTCGCGCACGGGCCGTCGGGTACCGGGGGTCGATCGACCGGCCATAGGAAAAGAACCATGCCTCGCCGCCTTGCCGCGAATCGCAACAACTTGCCGATTGCCATCGTTGCGACCATCGCTCTATTGAGTTTTGCGTGTACCAAGAAAGAGCCTCAGCCGCCGGCGCCCGTCGCGGTAGCGACGATTACGATCGCGCCGCATCCGGTCACCTTTCCGGAGGACTATGTCGGACAGGCCGAAGCCGTCAACGCGGTCGAAATCCGTCCGCGCGTCGGCGGGATGCTGGAGAAACGCGTACCGATCGAAGGCGAACCGGTCAAAGCCGGTCAGTTATTGTTCGTCATCGACCGCGAACCCTACATCGCCGCACTCGCGCAAGCGAAGGCGGCCCTCGCACAGACCGAGGCCGCGTCGCTGCAGTCGCAGCGCGATCTGGTGCGTGCCAAGTCGTTATCGGAGATCGACGCCATCAGCCAGCAGGAATTGGACGCTGCCGTCGCGAAGAACCAAGCCAACCTGGCATCGATCGACGCCGCGAAAGCGGCAGTCAGGTCGGCGGATCTGAATCTGGGGTACACCACCATCTTGAGCCCGATCGACGGAGTGATGGGCCGCGCGCAACTGCGCCAAGGGGGCATGGTCACCGCCAACAGCACGTTGCTGGCCACGATTTACCAGATCGACCGCATGTACGTGAATTTCAGCGTCAGCGAGCAGCGCCTATTGAGCATGCAGCGCCAGCTCGGCCGCGCGCCGAGCCAGAATTCGAGGACATCGCCGCCGTTTCGCATATTTCTCGCGGACGGCTCGGAATATCCGGAGTCTCCGAGGCTCAACTTCATCGACCCCGCCGTGGATTCGCGAACCGGCACGCTTGCGCTGCGCCTGGAAGTCGACAACCCGCACCAGCTGCTGCACGCCGGCCAATTCGCCCGCGTGCAAGTGGCCGCGCAACAGGATCCGAACGCGATCGTGGTGCCGCAACGCGCGGTCCAGGATTTGCAGGGCAAGAATTACGTTTGGATCGTCGATGCCACGGGGCATGCGCAGCAGCGCGACGTGCAGCTCGGTCCGCGCATCGGCGCGGACTGGAAGGTGCAGCAAGGGCTCAAAGCCGGCGAGACCGTGATCGTCGATGGCGTCCAGCACCTCAAGCCTTCGGTCCCGGTCAAAGCCGCCCCCTTGGCGGCGGGAGTCTGAGAGCGGGGCATGATCGACTATTTCATCGATCATCCGATCCTTTCGACGGTCTTGGCGATCATCATCACGATCGCCGGTGCCATATCGTTGAGCGGGCTGCCGATAGCCCGTTTTCCGCAGATTACGCCGCCGACGATCGTGGTGTCGACGAGCTTTCCGGGCGCCGACGCCGGCACGATCGAGCAATCGATCGCCGCGCCGATCGAGCAGCAGGTCAATGGCGTGCCGCACATGATCTACATGGACTCGAAGAGTGCGAATGACGGCAGCTACAGTTTGACGGTGTCCTTCGATGTCGGCACCGCGCAGGACATCGCGGCGGTCGACGTGCAGAACCAAGTCGCGATCGCGCAGCGCCAGCTGCCGGCGCAGGTGCTGCAGCAGGGCATCACGGTCGCCAAGCGGCAGCCGCAAATCCTGCTCACGGTGGCGATCGGCTCCGACAATCCGCGCTATGACTACCTGTTTCTGTCCAATTTTGCCACGCTGCATGTCTACGACGCGCTCGCACGCGTGCGCGGAGTCGGCCAGGTCGTGGTATTCGGCGCGCGCGACTACGGTATGCGGATCTGGCTCAACCCGGCGAAGATGGCACGCCTGGGCGTCACCACCGAGGATGTGACCAACATCGTGAACGAGCAGAATGTGGTCGCGCCGGCCGGCACCATCGGCGCGGAACCGGCGCCGCCCGGACAGCAAATGCAGTACGTCGCGTCGGTGAAAGGCAGGCTGTCGAGACCCGAAGAATACGAGGCCATCGTCGTGCGTACCGGCCCCGACGGCGCCATCGTGCACCTCAAGGACATTGCGCGCGTCGAGCTCGCCGCCACCGATTATTCGCGCTCCACCAGACTCAACGGCGTGCCCACCGCGATCATCGGCATCTATCAATTGCCGGATGCGAATGCACTGGACGTGGCCCGCGGCGTGCGGCAGGCCATGGACGGCCTGGCTCCGACTTTTCCCGAGGGCATTCACTATTCCATTCCCTTCGACACGACGCTGTTCGTGTCCGAATCCGTGCATGAAGTCATCGTGACCCTGATGATAGCGGGCGCGCTGGTGCTGCTGGTCGTCTTCATCTTCTTGGAGAGCTGGCGCGCGACCCTCATACCCATGATTGCGGTGCCGGTGTCGCTGGTCGGCGCCTTCAGCGCCTTCATCGCGCTCGGCTTCTCGCTCAATACCTTGACGTTGTTCGCCCTGGTGCTCGCCATCGGCCTGGTCGTGGATGACGCCATCGTCGTCGTCGAAGCCGTCACAGAAATCATGGACAGCCGGAAGCTCGCGGCCCGCGAGGCAACCAAGGCGGCCATGAAAGAAGTTGCCGGACCCGTCGTGGCGATCGCGCTGGTACTGGTCTCCGTATTCGTGCCCGTGTCCTTCCTGGGCGGACTGACCGGCCAGTTCTACCGTCAGTTCGCGTTGACCCTCGCGGTCTCGGTGACGATCTCGCTGATCGTCGCGCTGACGTTGACGCCGGCGCTCTGCGCCCTGTTGCTGAGACCGACCGATCAGTCGCATTTTGGCGGCCCGCTCGGCCGCGCGTTCGGCGCATTCAATCGCATCTTCAAGCGATTCACGGCGCACTACACCGACTCGGTGCGCAGCCGCATCCGCCACAGCGTGCAATCGATGGCGCTGTTTCTCATTCTGAGCGCCGCTGCATTCTGGCTCGTGTACAACCGACCGACCGGCTTCATGCCGGACGAGGACCAGGGCTATCTCATAGGGCTCGTGACTCTGCCGCTGGGCGCCTCGATACAGCGTACCGAGGCGGTGGCTGACGCATTCCGCAAGCAGTTGCGCGAGCAACCCGAGGTGCAGGATACCTTCGCGATTACGGGGTTGAATCTGCTCACCGGCACCAACTCCCCCTATGCCGCCACGATCTTCATGGAGTTGAAACCCTGGGGCCAGCGTGGCGGCGGGGATCACGGCGCGCTGGCGCTTGCGGCCCGCGCCAATCGAATCGGCTCCGCCATCAAGGAAGCGAATGTTTTCGTCTTCAATCCTCCGCCCATTCCGGGCATCGGAACGGCGGGCGGCTTCGAGTTCGTTCTCGAAGACCGCAGCGGCGGCGATATCCAGAAATTCGCGGACGTTCTCAATGATTTTCTCGGCGCTGCGAACAAGCGTCCGGAACTCACGCGCGTGTTCACCCAGTTCAATACGCGCACGCCGCAAATAGAGTTCGTGCTCGATCGCGAGCGAGCCAAGACATTGGGGGTGTCGATCTCGAGCATCTTCGCCAGTTTGCAGACGTTCCTCGGCGGCAACTACATCAACGACTTCAATCTATACGGCCGCACCTACAAGGTGACCGCGGAGGCAGAGCCGGACGCGCGCGCCGTACCGGATGCGGTCAATGGCCTGTACGTACGTACCGCACAAGGCGACATGGTGCCGCTGTCGACCCTGGTGGCGATCAAGCCCAAGGTGGGGCCGGAGTACATCGAACGGTTCAACATATTTCGCGCCGTCACCATCAACGGCTCGCCCGCACCCGGCTACAGTTCGGGTCAAGCAACCCAGGCGATGGAGGAATTGGCGCGCGACCTGCCGAGCGGCTACGGCTATGACTGGACGGGCACGACATACCAGGAGAAGATCTCCAGCGGCCAGAGCGGCGCAATCTTCGGAATGGCGATCGTGTTCGTGTTCTTGGTCCTGGCGGCTCTGTACGAAAGTTGGGCGGTGCCGTTTGCCGTTCTGCTGTGCATTCCGTTCGCCGTGTTGGGAGCGTATGGCGGTCTGGCCCTGCGCGGCATGCAGAACGACATCTACGCACAGATCGGCCTCGTCATGCTGATCGGTCTCGCCGCCAAGAATGCGATCCTCATCGTTGAGTTCGCCAAGCTGGAGTACGAGCGGGGCAAACCCTTGGTGGAAGCATCGATCGCCGGAGCACGCTTGCGACTGCGGCCGATTCTGATGACTTCGTTCGCCTTCATCTTCGGTTCGCTGCCGCTCGCGATTGCCACCGGTGCCGGCGCGTCCGCGCGCCGCGTGCTCGGCATCGCGGTGGTATTCGGAATGAGCGCCGCAACCCTCGTCGGCATTTTTCTGATTCCCGTATTTTATGTCCTGATGCAGCGCCTTGCCGAGCGCTTCGGGCGCGTACGCAAACCCGTGCCGGCAGCGCAACCATGACGCGCGAGCAGCCATGACGCGCGAACTTGTGCCCGCGACTGTCGCGGCCGCGGCGGCGGCGCTGGTCAGCGCCGGCTGCACGCTCGGACCGGACTATCGGCGGCCCGAGACGTCGACGCCGGCGGTCTATCGCTTTGAGTCCGATGCAACCGCCGATTCCGTTGCCGACGCGGGCTGGTGGCAGGTTTATCAGGACCCGGTGTTGCAGGCCCTTATCCGTGAAGCGCTCGCCGATAACTTCGACGTGCGCATCGCCGCAGCGCGCGTCGATCAGGCGCGGGCGGCGCTCGGCACGGCGCGGCTCCTTCAATTGCCCCAGATCGGCCTGACCGGCTCGGCTTTGCGCGAGCGTACGTCGCTGTACGAACTGCCGCCCGGGACACCGGCGGTCAGCAATGTATTCAGCGCCGAGGGGAGCCTGTCTTACGAGGTCGATTTCTGGGGCAAATACCGCCGCGCGACGCAGGCTGCGCGCGCCCAGCTGCTGCAGTCCGCCTATGCCAAGCGGGACGTCATGGCAGGCTTGGTGGCGAGCGTGGCCACGGCCTACTTTACTTTGCAGGCTCTCGATGAACAGCTCGCGATCACTCATCGCACGGTCGGAACACGGCAAAAATTCGTCGACCTGACCCAAGCCCAGCACGATCGCGGTACCGTGTCGGAACTCGATGTGGCCACCGCCCAGGCGCAACTGGCCATTGCCAAGGCGAATCTGCCCGATCTTTTGCGCCAAATCGGCCAAACCGAAGATCAATTGAGCGTACTGCTCGGCCACAACCCAGACCGGATATTGCGCAAGGAGGTCCGCGAGGCTGATCGTGCCCTTGACCATGCGCTGCCGCCGGTACCCGCCGCGGGTTTGCCTTCCACGTTGCTCGAGCGCCGCCCCGACCTGCGCCAAGCGGAACAGAACCTGATCGCGGCGAATGCGCAGGTGGGCGTTGCCAAGGCAAACTTGTTCCCGACCATCGCACTCACGGCCCTCGGCGGCGGCGTCAGCGATGCGCTGTCCTCGTTGTTCACCGGTCCCGCGCGCGCCTGGTCGGCCGGCGTCAACTTGACACAGCCCTTGCTCAATCCGCAGCGCAGCCTCTATCAACTGGATCTCGCCAATGCGCAGAAGCGCGAAGCGCTGCTCGAGTATCAAAAGAACGTCCAAACCGCGTTTAAAGAGGTCTCGGACGCGCTCATTGCGCGCCAGCAAGACGCCGATCTGCAAGCCGCCGAAGAGGCCCAGGTCGATGCGCAGCGGCGCGCCAACACCATCGCGCTGGCGCGCTATCGCGTCGGCTACGCCTCCTACTTCAACGTCATCGACGCCGATCGAGATCTATTCGCGGCCGAGTTATCGCTATCGGCGGCACGGCTGAGCACTCAGCTGTCGGTCGTACAGCTCTACCGCGCCTTGGGAGGCGGCTGGCAAGTCGAACAGCCGGCATCCGGCAGCACGACGGGCAGCACGAGCCCCTAACTGCAGCGCACAACCCCCGCAGTCCCGGAAATACCGGCACGTGCCGGTCCTCCTCGACATGCTAATCTTGGGGGATACTGAAGTCTCGGAGGCATTGAAATGCCTACGCTTTTCGAAAAAATCATCCACGGGGACTTACCCGCTACCGTGGTATACCGGGATCCCCGCGTCATCGCATTTTTGGATATCAGACCGGCGGCGCCGGTGCACATCCTGATCGTCCCGAACAAACCCATTCCCACCGCGAACGATGTCGCCGACGAGGATGAATCGCTCATCGGACACATGTTCATCGTGGCGCGCGATCTCGCGCGCCAGCAGGGCATCGCCGATAGCGGTTACAGGTTGATCATCAATTGCAATGCGGATGGCGGTCAGGAGGTCTACCACCTGCATTTGCATCTGCTCGGCGGGCGGCCGCTCGGGCCGATGGTTTCGCGACTACATACCTAAAAAGAGGAAAATCGATGAAGAAGAAACAGGCCGCGCGAGTCAAGCGACGCGCCATGCCGCCGCGGTCCCGACCCAAGCGAACCGCCGTCCAAAAAAAGAAACCTTCTGGGCAGGCTGCGAAGCACGCGGCACGAGCCGTGAAGGCACGCGACGCCTCCAGCCTGCGCCAGCGCAATCCGGCGCGGCGCGAGCTGTATCCTGCGCTCGAGCCCTTTCGACATGGCTACTTGCGCGTCTCGGACGTGCATGAAATCTACTACGAAGAGTGCGGCAACCCGGCGGGAAAACCGGCCGTCTTCCTGCACGGCGGTCCGGGCGCGGGCTCCGACAAGCGGGCGCGGCAATTCTTTGATCCGCATCACTACCGCATCGTTGTGTTCGATCAGCGCGGTTGCGGCCGCAGCCGCCCGAGCGCGAGCTTGATCGAGAACACGACTTGGCATCTGGTCGCCGACATAGAACGATTGCGCAAGCATCTTGGAATCGAGCGCTGGCTCGTGTTCGGCGGATCGTGGGGCAGCACGTTGGCGCTGGCCTATGCGGAAGCAAATCCCGAGCGCGTCAGCGAGCTCGTGCTGCGCGGGATCTTCCTGCTGCGCTACGCGGAAATCCGCTGGTTCTATCAGCACGGCGCCTCGGAAATCTTCCCCGACGCTTGGGAGACCTACCGCGACGCGATACCGCCCGACGAACGCGATGACTTTCTGAGCGCCTATCACCGGCGCCTCGTCGGCAGCGATCAACGGGTCGCTTTGGCGGCGGCGCGCGCATGGTCGGTTTGGGAAGCCTCGGCCAGTTTCCTGTACAGCAACGACGAGAACATCCGGAAATGGGGCGAGGATCATTTCGCGCTGGCGGTGGCGCGAATCGAGTGCCACTACTTCGTGAATCGCGGCTTCCTGCGCAGCGAAGCTCAATTGCTCGACGATGTGCCGCGCATTCGCCACATTCCGGCTACGATCGTTCAGGGGCGGTACGACGTCGTCTGCCCGGCGACCAGCGCCTGGGATCTGCATCGCGCGTGGCCCGAAGCGGACTTGCGCATCGTGGCGGACGCCGGACACTCGGCATTCGAGCCGGGCAATTCGCACGAGCTCGTGCTCGCGACGGATCGGTACCGCAGCCGCTAGAGGACTGGCCCCAGGATCTTCATGCGTCGCATCCGATCGCCCGTGCTCGTCGCGGCGGCTCTTGCATTCCTGTCCGTCACCTCGCATGCGGCCGCCACCAAGCTGCTGCGCTTTCCGGATGTGTGGCATGACCGCATCGTGTTCAGCTACGCGGGAGATCTGTGGACCGTGGGCACCCACGGCGGCACCGCCGCCCGCCTCACTTCCAATCCGGGGCTCGAGCTATTCGCTAAATTCTCTCCCGACGGACGCTTCATCGCCTTTACGGGCCAGTATGGCGGCGACGAACAGGTGTATGTGATTCCCTCCGAGGGCGGCGTCCCGAAGCAGCTCACCTTCTATCCTGCGGCGGGCCCGCTTGCCGATCGCTGGGGCTACGACAATCAAGTGTACGGCTGGACGCCGGATGGTACGGCCGTGCTGTTCAGATCGGCGCGCGACGGATTCGTGCTGACGGATTCCAAGCTCTACACGGTGCCGGTGAGCGGCGGCGCGGCGACACCGCTGCCCATGCCCGTATCGGGCGCCGGACATTTCTCGCCCGACGGCAAGAAAATCGCGTACTCACCCCTGTGGCGCGATTTTCGCAACGAGAAGCGCTACCAAGGCGGCTGGGCGAATGACCTGTATATTTTCGATTTGGCGCATCCGGCAATGCTGCAGGTCACCGACGATCCGCGCACCGATCGCGACCCCATGTGGATCGGCGACGCCATTTATTTCAACTCCGACCGGACCGGCGTATTCAACCTCTTCCGCTACGACACGGCGACCCGCCAAACCAAGCAACTGACCCACTATCGGGATTGGGACGTGCGCTGGCCAAGCGCCGATGCCGAAGGCCAGATCGTGTATGAGTCGGACGGCGAGCTGCGCATCTACGATACGCGCGACGGCCAGGATCGCGCGGTGTCGATCGTGGTGCCGCTCGATGCGGTCGCCACTCGGCCGCAAACGGTCAATGCCGCCGACAATATGGAGAGCTTTGCTCTGAGCCCCGGCGGAGAGCGGCTGGGAATCGTGGCACGCGGCGATGTCTACTCGGTTCCGGTCGAACATGGCGTCACGCGCAATCTCACTCAATCATCGTCCGCGCACGACCGCGAAATCGCCTGGTCGGCCGACGGCACGCGCCTCGCTTACGTCTCGGATCGAAGCGGCGAGGAAGAAGTCTATATTCAGCCGCAGGATGGCAACGACGACGCCGTGCGGTTGACCGCTGGATCGAGCGGACGGTATTTCGCCCCCCGCTGGTCCGGCGACGACAAGCGCATCGCGTTTTCCGACAATACGGGCCGGCTCTACGTGGTCGAAGTGGCAACCAAGCGGCGCGTCACTGTGGCGCGCGACCCTGCCGATTTGGCCCGCGATTACCGCTGGTCGCCCGACGGACAATTCCTTGGCTATTCGCTCAACGACTCCAACGGCTATTCGGGGGTCCACGTTTGGTCGGTGGCCGACGAAAAATCGCGGCGGATCACTCCGCAACTGTTCAATGCCCGCTCGCCGGCATGGGCGCCGAACGGCGAATTGCTGTACTACCTGAGCGAGCGCGAATATCAGCCTCTGCTCAGCACGATTGAATTCGACTTCGCAACCGATCGGCAGACCGGGATTTTCGCGGTGACCCTGCGCAAGGACATCAAGAATCCATTTGGCATCCGCGATGATGAACCTGGCGATGCCCAGAAGGAGGATGACGGTGCCGACGGCGACAAACCCTCCGCCAACGCGAAGAGCAAGGACAAGAGACACAAATCCGCCAAGGCGCCGCTGAAGATCGAGTTCGAGGGGATCGAGAAACGCGCGATTCGAGTGCCTCTGGAGGCCGACAACCTGACCGATCTCGAGGTCGGCGAAGCGAACTTGCTCTACCAGCGCAACGGACCAATCTATTACGGGCGCGATTCGAGCGTCAAAGCCGCCGTAATGGCCTACTCGCTCAAGGACCGCGAGGCCAAGCTGGTGGCGGAAGACGTGACTGAATGGTCGGCGACTGCTGACGGCAAGCATGTGCTCGCCCAGCTCTCGTCGAAGGAAATCAAGTATTTCGAAGTCGGCAAGAGCGAAGACGCCAAAACGGTGTCGCTGGCGGGCCTCGTCACCACGCGTATTCCCGCCGCCGAGTGGCGCGAGATTTTTGCCGAAAGCTGGCGCCGCTATCGCGATTATTTCTATGTCGAAAACATGCACGGCTACGACTGGCAAAAGCTGCGGGAAAAATACGAACCGCTGCTGAGGCATGTCGGATCCCGGGCGGACCTCAATTACGTCATCGCCGAGATGATCTCTGAACTCACCGTCCAGCATGCGTACATCGAGGGCGGCGACCTGGGTCTGCCCAAGCGGCCTTTCGTGGCGCTGCCCGGCGCCCGATTCGAGCTCGATACGCAATCAGGCCGCTACCGAATCGCCAAGATATTCTCCGGCCAGAACGAAGAGGAGCGCTACCGCTCGCCGCTCACGGAAGTCGGCGTGGACGTCCACGTCGGCGATTACGTGCTTGCGATCAATGGGCGTGAACTCAAACTGGGCACCGACCCGTATGAGCTGCTGCGCACGGCGCCGAACCAACCGGTCGAGTGGCGCGTATCCGCCGACCCGGGCGGCAAGTCGGCGCATACCATCCGCTATCAGCCGCTCAGCAGCGAAAATGGCCTGCTATATCTTGCATGGGTCGAAGGCAACCGCGCGCGCGTCGATCGCATGAGCGAGGGGCGCTTGGGTTACATCCACATTCCGGACATGGGAGAGGCGGGTATACGTGAATTCATCAAGTGGTGGTACCCGCAGGTGCGCAAGGAAGGCCTCGTGGTCGACGTGCGCGACAACGGCGGCGGCAACATATCGGAGTTGTTGATCGAAAGGTTGGCGCGCACTCTTCACAGCACGACTTTTGCACGCAACCATGAATCGGCGGATACCTACCCGCGCGTCGTGCAGCCGGGACCGAAGGTGGCATTGATCAACGAGGACACGACCTCGGATGGCGATATTTTCTCGCACGCCTTCCGCCAGTGGAAGATCGGACCACTGATCGGGAAGCGTACCTGGGGCGGCGCCGTCGGCATTACGGACCACGGGCCGCTGCTCGACGGCGGCGTCATATTTGTGCCAGAGTTCGGTACGGCGGATGAGAACGGTCGTTGGATCATCGAGGGACACGGCGTGGATCCGGATATCGTCGTAGAACAAGACCCGGTGGAAGTTCTGAAAGGTCATGATCCCCAATTGGAACGGGGCATTCAGGAACTCATGCAGCGATTGCCGGCGGCGCCGGCCGGTTTGCCGCGCAGATCCGCCCCACCCGTCAAAACCGAGGTGCAATAGGCATGTCGGAACTGGCTACGCTGGGACTGGCGCGGATAACGGATGCGCGCGAAATTGCGGAAATGTCGCGCGATTTCATCGAGCAAGGGCTCACCTGGTCCTGGACGCCGGCGCGCGTGCAACATTCCATTTCCGGCCCCGAGTCCTCGGTGGTGGTCGCGCGACGCGAACGGCAGATTGCGGCGTTTGCCATAATGCACTTCGGGGACGACGTGGCGCACTTGAATCTTCTCGCGGTCGCGCCGGAGCATCGCCGCCAAGGCCTCGGGCGTCAACTCATGAGTTGGCTGACTGCGACTGCCGTCGAAGCCGGTGTCTTTCGCATCAACCTCGAGCTGCGCAAGCGCAATGACCCGGCGCGCATCTTCTACGAGCGATTGGGTTTCGATCAGCTCGGAGTCGTGCAGGGGTACTACCAAGGCCGAGAAGCGGCGCTGCGCATGTCGCGTCACCTGGCGAAGCCGGGGCCGAATCACCCGGGATCGTGATAGCGGGCCCTAAGGGGCCCCGGGCGGCGCCGCGGGCACTTCCTTTTGCCGGGTCAGCGGTACGACCGCAGCACGCGGAAACACCACCGAAACACGGCAGCCTCGGCCCGGGGCGGTATCGACGGTTATCTCGCCGGCCGCCGCTCGCACCCGGTCCGCTACGCTCCACAAACCGAAGCCTTCCGACCGCGGCTCGAACAGGCTGAGCTGCCATTCAAACCCTACGCCGCGATCTGCCACCACGACACGCAGTTCAGCGGGCGATTGTGTGACCGTGACCGCTGCCGATAGCACGCCGGAGTGCTTGACGACATTACGGAGCAGCTCTCGAATGAGCTTGAACACGAGAACTCGAAGATCCAGATCATGTGCCGCGGCATCCGGGTCGACCTTTAGGTCCACGAGCAAATTATCCTTGCCGCGCATGTAGATGCTGAGCCATTTGAGCGCGGGCTCCAGGCCCAGCTCGTACAGACCCGGGGGACTCAAATCGGCGATAACCCGCTGCGTGATCGACTGCACCTCGCGCAACGTTTGCGTTGCTTCACCGAGCAGAAGCCGCGCTTCGGGCGGCGCGCGGGCGGCTGCCGCATCGAGGGTCATGGCGAGGCCGACCAATTGCTGACCTATCCCGTCGTGCAGGTCCACCGCAGTCGCGCGTCGGGCACGCTCCTCTGCGCCGACCAATTGCCGTGCATATTGCTGCAGGCGATCCCGCTTTTCGCGTAGCCGGCGGTTGAGCTCGACGAGCTCCTCGCTGCTGGCGCGCAGCAGCTGTACGTTATTTCGCATCTCGAGCAGGACGATCGTCAACATGAAGCTCACCGCGATCAGAGTCGCGAGGTACAACTGCAGGGCACCCACGCGGACGAAAGGATTCGGATCGCCCGCAAAGGGTCCGAAGCCGCGGCTTGCAAAATATGCCGCCAGCAGCGCGGCCGCGGCCGCGAGCGACGCGCACCAGCGAGGCGGCAAGCGAAATGCCGCAACGATCATCAGTGCCAGAAGGACGAACGGCAGGTCGAGAATCGTGGTGACGCTGCCGGGAGGCGCCGAGAATATCCACACCGTCATACCGAGCACCGCGCAGCCAATGAGTGCCAATTCGGCCACCGGCGGCGAGGGGACCGTGAGTTCGCGTGCGCGCCAGCGCACGGCCCAAACCATGACGAGCGGTGCGATGCACAAAGATCCCAGCCAATTTCCGGCCCACCACAGCTGCCATTCACGCCAGTAATGGTCGCCCCCTTGCGCCGAACCCAGCGCGCCAACGACCGCGCTGGCCGCGGCGCCGAGCGCAACTGCACCAAGGAACTGCAATACGTGCCGGACCCGCGGAATTTCCGGGCTCGCGATGAATCGACTGGCCACCAGCGCGCCTACGATCCCGTCGAGTGAATTGGCGAGGATGAACGGCCCGTACCTTTGCCAAACGAAGCGGTCGGAGTGGACCAGATCGATCGCGATCTCCAGGACCACCTGCACTCCCAGGATCCAGACCCAGTTGCGGCGCGGCGAAAACCAGAGCGCCATGAACAAGAGGCCTGCGGCAGGCCATAGGATGGTCAATCGCTGCGTGCTTTCAACCAGAACCAAGCCGAGGAACATCAGAACCGCATAGAACAGTGCGAACGCGGCCAACGAGGCGACGCGTTGAGCAATTCCGAAGCGCATGAAGTCCCAGGCGAGCTCCGATCGGCGATCTTCACTCGGCACGGCCGGCATCGTCATGTTCGCGACCTCCTGCTGTCCGAACCCCCGGGAGCCTGTCGGCGCCCGCTATTGCCGGCGAGCAATCGATGAATAATAGTGCTCCCATCTTCCGTAAAATTACAGGTCAAAGTCCATGACCCGCAACGCCGCTACACGTCCCTTCGGCCCGACACGGCACCGCGTCGCACCCGTCGGTCAGGGATCTTGGAAAATTGAAGAAGCGGCGACCGACACGGTCATCGCGGCCCTGCGCCGCGGCCTCGATCTCGGGCTGACTCACATCGATACGGCGGAAATGTACGGATCCGGCGCGGCGGAGACCCTGATCGGGCAGGCAATCGCCGGCCGCCGAGACGAGGTGTTCCTGGTGTCCAAGGTGCTGCCGAGCAATGCCTCGAAACGCGGCACGCTCGCGGCGTGCGAGAAATCGCTGGCCCGCCTGCGAACCGACCGGCTGGATTGCTATCTGCTTCACTGGCGCGGCGCGTACCCCCTCGAAGAAACGATTGCAGCGTTCGACGCACTGGTACGCGACGGCAAGATTCTGTCCTGGGGCGTAAGTAATTTCGACGTCGACGACCTCGACGAGGTCCTCGCCATCGCGGGCGCCGGGCATCCTGCGTGCAACCAGGTGCTGTATCACTTGCAGGAGCGCGCGATCGAACACTCGGTGCTGCCCTGGTGCAAGACACACGGTACCGCGGCAGTCGCCTATACCCCGTTCGGTCAATCCAATACCGCCTTCGACGCGCGCACGAAGCAAGGCCGGCTGCTCGCGGAAATAGCGCAGGCGCATCACGCCACCGCGCGCCAGGTCGCACTGCAGTTCCTGTTGCGCCATCCGCAGATGTTCGTGATTCCCAAGGCATCCAGCATTGCGCACGTCGCGGAGAACGCGGGCGCGGCTACCCTGGAGCTGAGCGAAGCGGAGATCGCGAAAATCGACGCGGCGTTTCCTCGCGGAAGGCCGCCGCGCGGGCTGCCGATGATCTAGGCGCCTGTCTGAGTATTCCGCGTGCAAGGCTCCTTGGCCGGCGTGCGCAGAATGTGCGGACCAACGGCGTCGATCGTCGTGGTTCCGGTCAAGGCCAAAGTCACCCGCAACTCATTGCGCATGATCTCGATTGCCTTGGTCACACCCGCCTCCCCCGCGGCGGCCAGTGCGTAAAGAAACGACCGGCCGATCAACGTCCCGCGGGCGCCGAGCGCCAGGGCCTTGGCGATGTCTTGGCCGGAGCGGATGCCGCCGTCGAAGAGCACCTCGCAGCGGCCGTCGATGGCCGCGACGATTTCCGGCAGCACCGAGATGGAAGACGGCGCGCCGTCGAGCTGCCGCCCGCCGTGATTCGATACCACGATGGCGTCCGCACCGGCCGCGAGGCCGAAGCGGGCGTCGTCGGCATCGAGCACTCCCTTGAGGATCAGCTTGCCCGGCCAGCGGCTTCTGACCCATTCCACATCGCGCCAATTGGCCGACGGATCGAACTGAGCCGCGGTCCACTCCGCCAGCGTGCGAACTCCGCTGGTGCCGCCTATCCGGCCGACCAAATTCCCGAACGTGCGCCGCTTGCCGAACAGCACATTGAGGGCCCACGAGGGTCTCGTCGCTGCATCCAGTACGTTGCGAAGAGTGAGCCGCGGCGGGATCGTCAGTCCGTTGCGGGGATCGCGCCGCCGCTCGCCCAAAACCTGCAAATCGAGGGTTAGCATGAGCGCGGAGCACTGCGCGGCGGCCGCGCGATCGATGAGTTCTTGATTGAAACCGCGGTCTTTCATGAGATACTGCTGGAACCAGAACGGTCGCTGCGTCGCCGCTCGAACATCCTCGATCGAGCAAATCGACATGGTGCTCATGCAGTACGGAATACCGCAGGCCGCCGCGGCCCGTGCCGCGAGAATCTCCCCGTCCGCTCGGAACAGGCCGGCGAGTCCCGTCGGGCCGATCGCGAGCGGCAACGATACGGGTGTGCCCGCGAGCGTGGTTGCAAGCGACACGTTCGACACATCGACCATGACACGCTGCCGAAAGGTCATCGCATCGAGGTCGGCGGTGTTGCGCAAGAGGGTCCGCTCATCGTATGCGCCGCCCGCGGCGTAGTCGAATATCGCCCGTGGAATACGCCTCCTTGCGAGTTCGCGCAGATCGTCGATGCTGAGAATCATTGCCGTTCTCCATGATGGTAGTCCGGGTACGCAGGCCTCGCGGGCTGCGCCACGGGATGAGCCGCCAACTCACGGAGCGCGATCGCGACTGCTGCCTCCAGCTGAGGGTCGTGTCCTTCGCTGACCGCCTTCGGATCCTGTTCCACAGCCACGTCTGGGTCGACACCGTGGTTTTCAACGTCCCATTCGCCCTTGGGAGAAAAGAAGGCGACGCTCGGCGAGGTAACGTGCCCGCCGTCCATCAACACGGGAATTTCGCCGATGCCGACCAGGCCGCCCCACGTGCGCTTGCCGACCAAGGTACCGAGCTTGGCCTGCTTGAACAGCCACGGCAGGGCGTCGCCGCCGGAGCCTGATACCTCGTTCGCTATCATCACCTTGGGACCATAAATGCCGGCATTCGGGCTGTGCTCGATTCTGCCGTATCGAGGCGACCAATAGGCCTCGATGCGGCGGCTCATGACCTCGATGATGTAGTCTGCCATCTGTCCGCCGGCGTTGAACCGCTCGTCGATGATCGCGCCTTGCTTCTGCGTCTGGGCGAAGTAGTAGCGATTGAAAGCGGCGAATCCCTCGGCGCCGGTGTTGGTCAGGTATACGTACGCCAGCTTCCCGCTCGACAGCCGATCCACCTTCCGCTGATTGGATTCGATCCAATCGATATGACGCAGACTGGCCTCGCTGGCTATGGGTACGACGGTGACATCGCGCACCTTGCCGCCGACACCCGAGGCGACGCGCAGCGCGATCGCGTGGTCGGCCGTGCCTTCGAGCGGCTGCTGGATGTCGACCGCGGCCGTCAATTCCTGTCCGTTGATGGCGAGGATGCAATCGCCGACGCTGAGATTGAGGCCCGGTTGCGCGAGGGGCGCCCTTTCGAGCGGATTGAATTCGCCGCCGGAGTAGATCTTCGCGAGGCAGAAGCGATTGTTGCGGATGACATAGTCGGCCCCGAGCAGTCCGCCCGGCACGCGGTGAGCCCTGGGAATTGCGCCTCCGCTCCCCCTCAAATGACCGACCGAGAACTCCCCCAGCATCTCTTGGAAGATATAGTTGAGGTCGGCTCGGGATGCGATCGAGGCGGCGTACGGCTCAAAGCGGCGTTCGTCGGCCGCCGTGTCGGCGCCGTGAAAGTTGGGATCGTAGAAATATGCACGCTCGATGCGCCACACTTCGCGATACATCTGGGCCCATTCGGCCGCCGGCTCGACTCGTACCTGCAGCGCCGCCAACGAGAGAATGCCCTCGCCCGGCTTCACCGGAACGTTCGCCGGCACGATGATCCATGTGGGCTTCGTTTCGTCCGCGCCCGGCGGCGCCGGAGGCGAATCGGGTTTGCGGTTGGACACGGCGAGCAGCATCTTCTCCCCGTCCGCGGAGAGTTCGAAATTCTCGATGCGTTCGGCCAACTTTTCCGTCTTGCGGTCCTCCAGGGTCCAGCGGCTCAGCGTGGCGCCGCGATCGTCGTATCTGGCCAAGTCGGGCCGCACGAGAAAATACAGGCTGCCATGGGTCCCCGCGCTCAGAGCCACATAGGCCGCGGCCGGCAGGGGCAGCGCCACTACCCGTGATCCGATCCCGCTCAAATCCACCTTCGTCGCAGCGACTGGCGCGGGGGCTGGCACAGCCGGCGGCGCACCTGCAGCGCCGCCCCTCGCCGCAACCCGCCTGGCGGAGCCCGGTTCCTCGGCAGGGGGATTTTCGTCGCTCTCTTTGGGCTTGGGCGGCTTCGGCCCCGCCGCCTTTTCGTCGTCCAACTCGGGTGCAATGGGAGAGGCCTGGTCCTGACTCAGAACGATGGAGTAGATATTCGAGCGCACCTGATAGAGGTCGCTGCTCATATCGAGGGGGTCGGAACTCGCGCCGGCATTCGTGCTGGCGGCGAAGTACAGGTATTTTCCGCTCCGATCGAAGGCAGGCAGACGGGCATCCGCCGTCAAGTCAGTGAGCTGCGTGGATTTGCCGCTGTCGACGGAGTAAATGAACAGGGCGTGCAAGTGATTTTCGAGAGAACGCGGGTAGGCAATCCACTTGGAATCCGGCGACCAGGCGAGATCGTAGCTGGCATCGGAGAAGCCCCCGTAAACGTCCTTGTCATTGATCACACTGAGTTTGCCCATGATCGTATCGAGCAGATATACGATCGAGCGATTGTCGTGAAAAGCGATGAATTTGGAGTCTGGGGACCACTTCGGCGCAAAGTAATAGGCGGGTTCGGGCGCCAGGGTAAATTTCTTGACGGCGGAGGCCCCGGTACGCGCGGCACCGGTCTGCGCGGCGATGTGAAGCGCGTACGAGCCCGACTCATCGGAGAAGTACGCGATCCATTGACCGTCGGGAGACCAAGCGGGGGATCGCTCCATCACGCCCGGCGTATTGGTGATGTTGCGGATCGGTCCCGACTTCGCCGGGACGGTCAGAATTTCCCCATGGGCTTCCAGCACAGCGCGCACGCCGGTCGGCGAGATCGAGGCATGATCGATTTCCGCGGCAACATTCTTGATGTTGGGTCTTACTTCCGGCAGGTCGGCTTCGATCTCGATCGGCACGCGACGGCTTTTGCCGCTGACGGTGTCGAAGAGATGAATCTCTCCGAGTTGATCGTACACCAGGGTGCTTCCCTCGCCGGCAAGGCTTCGAATATCCGGACCATCGTTGTGCAGCGCCTCGGCCACACTCTTCGTGCCGAGGTCATAACGGAAGATCCCGACGTGACCGGCACGGCCGGAGAGAAAGAACACCTGTTGGCCGCAGTACACGGGGAACAAATCCGAAGCCCGATCGTGCGGGATCTCGACCGAGTCGAGATTCGAAAGTCCGGTGATCCAGATCGTGCTGGCGCGGCCCCCGCGATAGTTTCCCCACGACACGAACGCGGTATAGTCAAAACCGAAGGCGGGTGCGAGCGGCGAGTAGGCGATGTGCGAGCCGTCCGGCGACATCTGACCTTGATAGGCCATGGGCAGCGGCAGGCGAGTGGCCTCACCGCCCGCTGCGGGCACCGAATACAGTTGCGCGTAGCGGCTCGCCGACTCGCGCGCGGAACGAAATAGAATTCGCTTGCCGTCCGGGGTCCATCCGACCGCAACATCCGGTGCCGGATGGTAAGTTACCCGGTGCGGAACACCACCCGTGGCAGGAATGGTGAAGACATCGGTATTGCCGTCGTATTCCCCGGTGAAGGCGATCGTGGTGCCGTCCGGTGAAAAAACGGGCGCACTCTCCAGCCCCACTCCGACGGTCAACCGTGCAGCGCGGCCTCCCTCTCGGGAAACGGTCCAAAGATCCCCGGCATAGCCGAAGGCAATCGACTCGCGGCTGACAGCCGGCGACTGAAACAGATGCGGTTTGTCTGCCGCATGTGTCTCAGGATGAACGAGAGTCAAAAAGCACGCGAGTCCCAGCGTAGCTGCCGGGTGGGGGGTGCGATGCACGAGAGGCTCCGGTAATTGGTTAGCCAACCAACCACCGATGTTGCGGTACTAGCGCATGGTTTCGCAACAGGCGCGCTCGTCCGCCATCGCCCGCGCAATCGAACGCCGTCCTTGGCCGGTCAGCCGCTCTTAAAGCTTGCGCCCATGCGGCCAATGGCGCGACGGCGGTCAGCGCCCGAGCGCAGCGTAAATAAATCGCCCGGTGAATCCCAAGTACTTATCGAACGTCACGGCAATGTCCCACAAACTAGTGACGGTGACGAGCAACCACATGGTGCGCCTGGCCCAGTACTCAGCAGCGATTTGCGCGAGCCGTTCACGCTGCTCGCCTGAGTCAACAAGGGCAGCGCCCATCGCTGCGTTCTGATCCGACATCCAACAGCCCCCTTAACTGCGGTATGCCGTTAGACTCCGTTAATTGGGCACGCGTTGCTATTAGTAGAATACAGCAGACGATTTGTCGTAAGACGGTTGCTGAGGTAGGAGGTTTCCGACAGCTACTCGGCGGCCGTGGGCGGTGCTCCCGGAATCCATGTAGTCCCCGCTAAGGGAATACCCGCCATGGCGGCCGCTTCGACGGTCAACGCCACCAAATCCTCCTTCTCGAGGTGGTGCACGTCTTGCTTCCCGCAGGCGCGCGCGATGGTGGTGAGTTCCATGTTCACGGTCTTCAGATAATTCTTCAGCCGCTTTGCACCCACCGCGGGATCGAGGCGCAATTCGAGCACCGGATCCTGTGTGGTCACCCCCACAGGACACTTTCCGGTATGACAGTGGTGACAGAATCCGGGAGCGGTCCCGAGACGCGAGTAGTCCTCGAGCGCGGATACATGCTGGCCGCCGGCCACGTACGAATCGCTGTTGCAACCGAGCGCCACCAGCACTCCCTGCCCGATTGCGACCGCGTCCGCGCCCATGGCGAGCGCCTTGGCAACATCCGCGCCGCTGCGGATTCCTCCGGAGATCACCAGTTGCACGGTGCCGCGCATGTTCAAATCATCCAATGCATCGACCGCCTGGCGCAGCGCGGCGAGAGTGGGGATTCCGACATGTTCGATGAACACGGTTTGCGTCGCCGCCGTGCCGCCCTGCATGCCGTCGACCACGATCACATCCGCGCCGGCGTGCACCGCAAGCTTCACATCGTTGAACACGCGCGTGGCGCCGACTTTGACATAGATCGGCTTTTCCCAATCGGTGATCTCGCGCAACTCCTTGATCTTGATCACCAGATCATCCGGTCCCGTCCAATCCGGGTGGCGCGACGCCGAGCGCTGATCGACGCCCTCCGGCAGCGTGCGCATTCGCGCAACGCGCGGATTGACCTTCTGGCCGAGCAGCATTCCGCCGCCGCCGGGTTTGGCACCTTGACCAATGACGATCTCGATGGCATCGGCGCGCCTTACATCGTCGGGGCTGAATCCATAGCGTGACGGCAAACATTGGTAAATCAGGGTCTTCGACGAGGCCCGCTCCTCGGTGGTCATGCCGCCGTCGCCCGTGGTGGTCGACGTGCCTACCTCGGTTGCGGCGCGCCCCAACGCATCCTTGACCCGCGCCGAGAGCGCACCGAAGCTCATGCCGGCGACGGTGATCGGAATCGCGAGTTCGATCGGTCGCGTAGCGAAGCGCGTGCCGAGCACGGTCTTGGTCGCGCAGCGTTCTCTGTAGCCTTCGAGGGGGTAGCGCGAGAGCGAAGCGGCGAGGAACAACAAGTCGTCGAAGTTCGGAACGCGGCGCTTGGCGCCCAATCCCCGGATCTCGTACAGGCCGCTCGCCGCGGCGCGCTGTATGTAGTCGATCGTGGATCGATCGAATCCGGCCGATTCCTCGAGCTGTGGTCCCGTCATTTTTCAATACTCCTGATCGGCGTCGGCGTGCCAGTGGTACAGATTCTTGGCTGACGCCACGCGCTTGAATTGTCCGGGGTCGTGAGCAATGCCGGCTTGGGTGAGCAAATTCTTGACCGCCGCGCGGTCGGTATCGGTCATCGGCTCGAAGCGGGCGTCGGCGCCAAGCGAGCGCACCTTGCCCCGCACATAGATGACTGCTTCGTACAATGAATCGCCGAGGGCATCTTCGGCGTCACCGCAAATCACGATCCGGCCCGCCTGCGCCATGAATGCGGAGAAACTGCCTACGCTGCCTCCCACCACGATGTCGGCGCCCTTGAGCGAAATTCCGCAGCGAAGCGAGGCATCGCCGTCGATGATCAACAGGCCCCCGTGCGCCGAGGCGCCCGCGGCGGTGGAGGCGAAACCCTTGATGTGGACGCGGCCGGACATCATGTTCTCGGCGGCGCCTGGAC
>DATMNF010000003.1:0-22361 GCA_035569355.1 Steroidobacteraceae bacterium | reverse complement strand
CTTCTGAACTTTGGCTCCGACCGCGGAGGCGCCCACGCCCTCGATGGTGGTGATCGCCCGCTGGCCGATCGAGCCCACGGGCAGGAGGCAGGAGCGCACCGGTACGCCATCCACATGCACGGTGCAGGCCCCGCATTGCGCGATTCCGCATCCGAACTTGGTGCCCGTGAGTCCCAAGATGTCGCGCAGCACCCAGAGCAAGGGCATATCGGGCGGAGCGTCGACATCCTTCATCTCGTCGTTTATCCGCAGACTGACCATGAGGTACCTCGTTTTTATTCGATGGCACAGGCCCCGATTGCTACGTCTAACTATAGAGCTACTGAATGAAACACGCCATTGGGTTTGTTTTTATTGCGGTGGCGTCCCTAGATGGGGCTCTGCCTGCCGTTGCGGCCCCGCAAGCCGCTCAATGCCATATTTTCCGATAAGCTGCCGCCCCATGATGGATTTCAAGCACGGAACCTTGGCGCTGGTCCTCGGCGTGGTTCTTTCGGCCCAAATCCGCGGCGCCCCTACCTTGATCGAGAACGTCCGCGGATACACTCTGGCCGGTGATCGCCTCCAGCGCTTCAGCGGGCTCGTGTTCAATGCCGGAAGGGTTGTCGAGACAGGGGACGCTCGAGCGTTACGCAGAAAATTTCCCCGGGCCGATCTCATCGACGGGCGAGGCAAGACGCTGCTGCCGGGCCTGATCGATGCGCACGGCCACGTGCTGGATCTTGGCTTCGAGAGCGTCCAGATCATGCTCTACGATACCGAGAGTCTCGCCGAGGCCCAGCTCCGCGTAGGCGCATATGCCAAGGCCAATCCGGATCGCGCGTGGCTCCTCGGCGGCGGCTGGAACCAGGTCCGCTGGAAGATCGGCCGCTTCCCGCTCGCGAGCGAGCTCGACAGCGTCGTTTCCGACCGGCCGGTGGCACTGAGCCGAGTCGACGGCCACGCGGAATGGCTGAACACCAAGGCCTTGCGCGCGGCCGGCATCACTGCGGATACGCGAGATCCGGTCGGAGGACGCATCGAGCGCGATGCCGCCGGCAACCCAACCGGCGTGCTGGTCGATAAGGCGATGGATCTGGTGGATGAGATCATACCGCACGCCAGCGATGCGGAGCGCCGCGCGGCGCTCAAAGGCGCGCTCGCCCACATGAACTCGGTGGGCCTGACGGCAGTCGGCGATGCCGGCGATGACGCGAACGACATCAAGCTGTACAGGGCGTTCGCCGACGAGGGTCTGCTGACGGTACGCATTTACGCGATGATTCGCGATACCGGGCAGGATTTCGCGGCGTTGTCGAAGAGCGGTCCGCTGATCGGTTACGCAGACGAGCGCTTGACCGTACGCTCGGTGAAACTATTTGCCGACGGCGCTCTCGGTAGCCGGGGTGCAGCACTGCTGGCGCCGTACTCGGACGCGCCGAATCAGCGCGGCCTCGAGTTCATGACGGAGGCGGAAATGGAGCGTGCGATAGAAACCGCCCTCCGAGCCGGATACCAGGTCAACGTACATGCGATTGGCGATGCCGCCAACCGCCAGGTGCTCGACGCGTTCGAGACCGCATACAAAACCGCCGGCGGCCGCGAGCTTCGAAACCGCATCGAACACGCGCAAGTGGTCGCTTTATCCGACATCCCGCGCTTCAAGCAATTGGACTTGACCGCCTCGATGCAACCGACGCACGCCACCAGCGATATGAACATGGCCGAGGAGCGCATTGGCAAGGAACGAATCCAAGGCGCTTATGCGTGGCGCACGTTCCTCAAGCAGGGCACGCGCATCGCGGCGGGTTCCGACTTCCCTGTCGAGCCCGATAACCCCTTTTTCGGCCTGCATGCAGCGGTCACACGCACCGATCGCGCGAACCTTCCGCCAGGCGGCTGGCACCCCGAGCAAGCCATGACGCTGCTCGAGGCGTTCCGTGCATTCACGCTCGACGCGGCCTATGCCGAGCACCAGGAAAGCACCATAGGCTCGCTCGAGCCGGGAAAATGGGCTGACTTCATCCTCGTAGACCGCGACCTCTTTACGACGGCGCCGGCGGAAATTTGGAAGATCAAGGTGGAACAGACCTGGCTGGCCGGGAAAAGGGTCTATTGAGAGGTCTGCGCGCGGCAACGGCCCCGAGAATCAGCGTGGCCGCAATGCAGAGGTAGGCGAACAAATTGCCCACGGCCGCGTACACCGTGAGTGCGCCCGGCATGCGGGGCGCCAGCACCAAGATGCCGTCCGCGGCGCGCGGGTTGCGATAGGGGTCGTCGGCGTAGGTTTTCCGCAGCACCCGGCCGTTCGGATCGATCAGCGCGGAGACGCCGGAGTTGACTGCGCGCACCAAGCTCACGCGAAGCTCGACACTCGCGAAAACCGACAGCGCAAGATGCTCCCACGGTTCGCTGTCGGCGCCGAACCATGAGTCGCTCGTCAGATTGACGAGAAGGTTGGGGTGTAGCTGTCCGAGACTGCGCAAGAATCCCTGCAAGATGTCTTCGTAGCAGATTGCCGGGCCGAGCTTCCAGACCTCATCGTCGGGTCCCCGCAAGGTCAGCACGCTCGGGCCCTTGCCCGCGGTGAAGCGGCCGATGCCGGGCGGCAAAAGTTTCCGCAGCCACGGGAAGGCGTCGATGCCGGGAATGTACTCGCCGAATGCCAGCAGCCGCACCTTGTCGTAACGGCTCGCCGCTCGTCCGTCGCCATCAAGGAGAATCGCCGAGTTGAATGCGTCTTCGACCGCCGGATCGTACATGTCGGCACCGATGATGAGCGGTACGTTCAAGCCGCGGCGTATCATCGCCAAGGAGTCAGGCGGGAAGTCGGAGCTGAAATTTCGCGGCAATGTCACGGGGTAGCTACCCTCGCTCCACACGATGAGTTGCGCGCCCGCTTGCTGAAGCCGACGGGACTCCGTTTGCAAGGCGGTCAGCTGCCGAATGGCCTCATCGCGGGAGAACTCCCCATCCGCCGTGTAGGCAAAATTAGGCTGGACCAATCCGACCCTCAAGCGAGGCGCCCGGGCGATCACGTCATCGACCTGGCGCATGCGCACCGCTCCGAATAGGAGGGCGGCCGCTACGAGCGCCGCCGCCGCCAACGCGGGATAGCGAGCGGCGCGGCCGTCCATGCAAATGTCATAGAGCGCACCATTGACCAGCATCAGCAGGGCGGTTACCCCGAGGGGGCCCGTGAGCTCGGCGATCTGGATGACGAGTGGATGCCAAGCTTGGGAGATCCACTGACCGCACGGAAACAATTGCGGCACCACGAGTTCGCAGCCCACCATGACGAGCGGCGCGAGCACGGTCATGGGAACCGGGCGCCTGCGGCGAATGGCGTACACGACGCCGGTAAACAGCAAAAAAATAATGGCGCGTGCCGCGCAAAAGAGCAGCAAGACCAGCGACGCGGCCCAGGCGGGGAAGCCGGCGAAGCGCTCGGTCACGTCGATGAGCCAGTAAAAGCCCCCTGCCGTCTCGACGACTCCGGCCCACCAACCGACAAAGAGCGCCTGCTTCAAGGTGGGCGCTCGATCCACGGCGAGCAGCATGGGTACGGCCGCTATCCACGCGAGGGCAGAGAGATCGAAAGGCGTAACCGCCACGAACCACAGGCATCCGCTCAAGGTCGAGAGGGCGAAAGCGCCGGGGAAGTTGAGCTTAAGCATCCTTAATCCAAGGGGGAATTGTTTCACGGCTGCGGGGCTGTCGGGTATTCTGAGGCCCAATCATGCAAGAAAGATACGAACCCGCCGCTGTCGAGGCGCAAGCACGGCAATTCTGGGACCGCGAACGCAGCTTCGAGGCCAAGGAAGAGAGTGCCCGCGAGAAGTATTATTGCTTGTGCATGTTTCCCTATCCGAGCGGCCGCTTGCACATGGGGCACGTGCGCAATTACACGATGGGCGATGTGCTGGCGCGATTCATGCGCATGAACGGCAGAAACGTTCTGCAGCCCATGGGTTGGGATGCCTTCGGGCTTCCCGCCGAGAATGCGGCCATGGCGAATGGTGTGCCGCCGGCGAAGTGGACCCTCGACAATATCGCCCATATGAAAGGCCAGCTCAAATCATTGGGCTTCGCCTTGGACTGGACCCGGGAGCTCGCCACCTGCAGCCCCGAATACTACCGCTGGAATCAATGGCTGTTCCTGCGCATGCTGGAAAGAGGCATTGCCTACCAGAAGACAGGCGTGGTGAATTGGGACCCGGTCGATAAAACCGTGCTCGCCAACGAGCAAGTGATCGAGGGGCGCGGCTGGCGCACCGGAGCGCTGGTCGAGAAGCGCGAAATCCCGATGTTCTACCTCAAGATCACGGCTTTCGCCGAGGATTTACTCGATTCCTTGAGCGAGATGCAGACGTGGCCCGAGCGCGTGCGTGCCATGCAGGCCAATTGGATCGGCAAGAGCGTGGGTGTGCGGCTCGGGTTTCCGTACGATATCGCCGGCCTCGGCGCCGGAGCGTTGCGTGCGTTCACCACGCGCGCAGACACGCTCATGGGCGTGACGTTCTGCGCAGTCGCCGCGGAGCATCCGCTCGCGGCCTTTGCCGCGCGCGGCCAGCCTAAGCTGGCGGCGTTCATCGAGGAATGCAAGCGCGGCCCCGCCACCGAATCGGAACTTGCAACTCAAGAAAAGAAGGGCATGCCGACGCGCTTGGCGGTGCGTCATCCGGTCAGCGGCGAGGCCATCCCGGTATGGGTCGGCAACTATGTGCTCATGAGCTATGGCGACGGCGCAGTCATGGGAGTGCCCGCGCACGATGAGCGAGATTTCGAATTCGCAAAAAAATATCATTTACCGATCAAACCGGTCATCGATGTCGGAGGCCGCGCATATTCGCTGGAGAAGTGGCAGCCTTGGTATTCGGAGCACGGCCGCTGCATCAATTCCGGGGCCTATGACGGGTTGGAGTTTCAAGCCGCTGTCGAGGCGATCGCGGCGGACTTGAGCCGCTCGGGGCTGGGGGAGAAGCAGACCACGTGGCGTCTGCGCGATTGGGGCATTTCGAGGCAGCGCTATTGGGGCTGCCCGATACCGGTGATACATTGCGGCGCGTGCGGCACGGTGCCCGTGCCCGATGCGCAGCTCCCGGTGGTGCTGCCGGTCGATCTCGTGCCCGACGGCAGCGGCAACCCGCTGCTCAAAGACGAAGCGTTCCTCAAGGTTTCTTGCCCGCGATGCGGCGGCGAGGCGCGCCGCGAGACCGATACCATGGACACGTTCGTGGATTCCTCCTGGTATTTCCTGCGTTTCGCGTGTCCGGGTAATGACATGGCCATGGTGGATTCGCGGGTACGGTACTGGCTACCGGTGGATCAATACATCGGCGGGATCGAGCACGCGATACTGCACCTGTTGTATTCGCGCTTTTGGACGCGCGTCATGCGGGAATTGGGATTGGTCGCATTCAAGGAACCGTTCGCGAGGCTTTTTACCCAAGGGATGGTGCTGAACGAGGTGTTTTTCCGCAAGCCCGAAGCGGGCCGCGTGGAGTACTTCAATCCGGCCGATGTCGAGGTCACGCTCGATCAAACCGCGCAGCGGCGCGTTGCGGTGCTGCGCGCCGACGGTCAGGAAGTCGAATCCGGCGGCGTCGTCACGATGTCCAAATCGAAGAACAACGGCGTCGATCCGCAGGCGTTGGTGGATGAGTTCGGCGCGGACACGGCGCGCCTCTTCACCATGTTCGCTGCGCCGCCGGACCAAACCTTGGAGTGGTCGGACGAGGGCGTGCAAGGCGCCTTTCGATTCATCAAGCGTCTATGGAAAGCGGTGCATGACCATGTGACGCAGGGTGCGCCGGTGCCGCTCGACAAGTGCGCCCTGGACGAGGCGCAGCGGACGCTCCGGCGCCAGGCGCATCACACGCTGGCGAAAATCACCGACGATATCGGACGCCGCCGCACCTTCAACACGGCGATTGCGGCGGCAATGGAGCTGTTGAACGCAATGACGAAGTTTCCGGTGCGCTCCGCGCAAGATCGCAGCGTGGTGCAGGAGGCCTTGGAAATCGCGGTGCTCGGACTCTCGCCCATCATCCCGCATGTAACCCATGTCCTGTGGCATGCGTTGGGTCATGACACCGCCCTGATCGACGAGACGTGGATGCCGGTCGATTCCGCCGCGCTGCAAACCCCGTCGATTTCCATGGTGGTGCAGGTCAACGGCCGGCTGCGCGGCCACATCACCATCGCCGCGGGCGCCGACGAGGCCGCCGTGCGTGCGGCGGCGCTCGCCGATCCGCATGTGCAGAAGTTCATCGGTGCGGCCGCCGTTCGTAAAACGATCATCGTGCCGGGTAAGCTCGTCAACATCGTGGTGTAATCGCGCAATGGTCACCCTGATCAGTCGCTGCGGGCCGCCGCGCACGGTTGCGACGCGCGGCGCGCGCCTGGCGCTGGCGGCCTTGAGCGCCGTGATCGGGCTGTCCGCCTGCGGCTTTCGCCTGATGGGCAGCGATTCTCTGCCGGGCGTTCTGGCGCGCCCCTATCTTTCGCTCAAGGATCCCTACACCGATTTCTCGCGCGAATTCGAGCGTCAGCTCAAGACATCGGGCGCCGACTTGCAGGTCATCCGGGCGAACGCCACCGCGAGCATCGAGGTGACCAAGGACCTCGTCCAGCGGCGGACCCTGTCCGTGTCGGCGCAGAATATTCCGACCGAATACGAACTGACCTATACGGTCACGTTCGCGGTGCAGGGTGCCGACAAGGAATTGTTGGCGCCGCAGACCATCAGCCTGTCGCAGGACTACAGCTTCGAGGAGAATGTGCTGCTGGCGAAAGAGCACGAAGCCGATATCTTACGGCAGCAGATGGCGCGTGACCTCGTATCCATTGCGATGCGCCGGCTCACGAGATTGAAGTAAGGAGCGGGCCGCGGCGTGCTTTTGGTGAACGGCGTCGATCGGCTGAAGCTCGAGCTGCTCCTCGATCGCTACGGCCTGGAGTTGCACCTGGTGGCACCCGCAGAAATCATTCCTGGATCCTACTGGGGTGAGCGCGAAGCGGGTTTGATCGGTGCGAAGCTGTACACGCGCCTCGATACCCCGCTGCACTCGGTGCTGCACGAGAGCGCGCATTTCATCTGCATGACTCCGGAACGGCGGGCCGGATTGCATACGGATGCCGGCGGCGACGATGCCGAGGAAAGCGCCGTGTGCTACCTGCAAGTCGCCCTGGCGGAGGCGCTGCCGAATGTCGGGCGGGAGCGATTGTGCCGCGACATGGATGAATGGGGATATAGCTTCAGGCTCGGCAGCACCGCGGCCTGGTTGGCGCAGGACGCCGAGGATGCGCGCGCTTGGCTGATTCAGCACGGCCTGCTCGATTTGCAGGGGGCGATCACGTATGCCTGCCGATGAGCCGGGGCGGGTGTCGCGCCGCGGTGCGCTCGCGGGACTGGCCGCGATGGCCATGGCAGGCTGTTCACGCGTCGCCTTCCTGGCCGCCAATGTGCCGGCCGCCTTCGGCGCTCATCGGCGCCGACCGAATGTCCCGTATGGCGAGGATCCGCAGCAGCGCCTCGACGTGTACGTACCGAATCTCAAGTCGGTGGAGCCACGGCCGCTCGTCGTCTTCTGGCATGGCGGCCGCTGGAGTTCCGGCGACAAAGCCGACTATCGGTTCGTCGGCGCAGCCTTGACCGAATTGGGCTATGTCGCCGTGCTGCCGAATTATCGGCATTACCCGCACGTCAAAATGGCAGGCTTCATGGATGATGCCGCGCGCGCGAGCCTCTGGGCGGCCGCCAATGCCGGCGAGTTCGGCGCGAGCGCGGACCGTCTGTACCTGATGGGCCATTCCGCGGGCGCTCACATGGCTGCTCTGGTGACGCTCGACCGCCGCTATTTTGCCGCCGCCGGGCATCCCGAACTGCCCGTTGCCGGCGTGATCGGCCTGTCGGGACCGTACGATTTCTTGCCGCTGCGCGAGCCGGATTTCCAGGACATGTTCGGGCCGCCGCCGAACTATCCCGCCTCGCAGCCCATCAATTTCGTGCGCCCGGACGCACCTCCCATGTTGCTGGTGCACGGCGTGAAGGACGAGATCGTGTGGCCGAAGAACTCGCGCAATCTTGCCGCCGCGCTCGAGTCGCGCGGCGTGCCGGTGACCCTCAAGTTGTATCCCGATCTCGCGCACGCCGACACCGTCGCCGCCTTGAGCATTCCGGCGCGCGGCCGCGCGCCGACGTTCGCCGACATCGCGGCGTTCGTGAAACGCGCTTGAGGCGGGCAACCGATCGCGGCGATCGCGCCTCAAGTGTGATGCGTCGCTCAACCCGGAAAAATCGGCCGGTCGCCGCGCTATGCCAATACAAGCCTCGTGCAATACTCATGGGACGGCCGCCTTGGGCAAGGACGTTACACATGATCCGTTCCCGTCACATATCCCTGATCGTCTCGTTGGGCGTAAGCGCGGTGTTGCTGAGCGCATGCGGCGGCGGCAGCGGCCCCGACACGCATGTCGCTTTTGCCGGGACCGGCACGGGCGGCAACGGCAGCGGTAGTGGTAGTGGTAGTGGCAGCGGCCAGAGCACGACATGGGTGTCCGGGCAATTCTCGCCTGAGTCGAATTTCGCGGCGCTGTGCGTGAGTCCGCGCAGCGGCACCGACCCGACGACCCAGCAACGCTATCCCGACCGCCAGGGGACGCTGCTCGAGGAGTTGAACTGGTTGCGTTCGTGGAACAACGATCTCTATCTTTGGTTCGACGAAGTCCAGGATCAGAACCCCGCGAATTTCACGTCGGACGCAAGCTATTTCGACGTGCTCAAAACCACGCAGACGACAGCCTCCGGCAGTCCGAAGGACAGATTCCACTTCACCTACCCGACGGCCACCTGGGAGGCGCTTTCCCAGTCGGGAGTTCAAGCCGGATATGGAGCGGATTTCCTGATCATCGCGGCGACGCCGCCCCGCAACGTCGTCGTTGCCTACACCGAGCCCGGGTCGCAGGCGGCGACTGCGCCGGCGAATCTTGCCCGAGGGGCCAAGGTGCTCAGCGTCGACGGCGTCGATTTGGTCAATGCCGCCGATCCGAAGAGCGTGAATACGCTGAACGCGGGACTCAGCCCGCAGACCGACGGAGAAACGCACACGTTTTCGATCCTCGACGAGGGTCAAATGACGGCGCGCACCGTGACCCTCACGTCGGCGAGCATCACGCTGACCCCGGTGCAGAACGTGCACACGATCACCACCCCCGGGGGGGCGCGCGTCGGCTACATGCTGTTCAACGATCACATCGCGACCGCCGAGTCCGAACTGGTCGCGGCCTTCAGCCAGCTGCAAGCCGCCGGCGTCCATGATCTGGTGCTCGATATTCGCTACAACGGCGGCGGTCTGCTCGATATCGCGAGCGAAGTTGCCTACATGATCGCGGGTCCCGCACCGACCACGGGAAAGACCTTCGAGCTCAGCCAGTTCAACAGCAAGCATCCGACCATCGATCCCGTGCTCGGCTCCGCCATCGTGCCGCTCGGCTTTCATTCGACCACGCAAGGACTCTCAGTGACAGCCGGGAAGCCGTTGCCGGCGCTGAATTTATCGCGCGTGTTCGTGCTCACGGGTGCGAGCACCTGCTCCGCGAGCGAATCGATCATCAACAGCCTGCAGGGCGTCAACGTCCAGGTCATTCAGATCGGCTCGACGACTTGCGGCAAGCCGTACGCCTTTTATCCGCAGGACAACTGCGGAACGACGTATTTCACGATCGAGTTCCAAGGCGTCAACGAAAAGGGTTTCGGGAACTATCCGGACGGCTTTACTCCGGCGAACACACTGACGACCCAGGGAGTCATCGTTCCCGGGTGCTCGGTTGCGGATGATTTTACGCACGCTCTGGGGGATCCTGCGGAGGGCATCCTCGCCTCGGCGCTAGGCTATCAGGCGAATGGCGTGTGTCCGGTTCCACCCAGCGGCTTTGCGACCGGGATGGTGGTCAAATCGCTGTGGCAGCAGAACCGGATCCAGCGCCAGTCGAGAGCGCCGTAGGGCTTGCCGCAAGGCCCAGCCCTTGAGGCTCAGGCGGCGTTTGCGGTGGCGTGCGGCTCGATCGCGTAACAACGCCCGAAGCGGTTTGCGAGGAACTCCGGCAGCTTGATCTCTTCCTGGCGAATGAGCCCGCGCTGCGGCAACCTGCCGGTGGACAGCATATCGAGTACGGCGCAAATGCCGCCCGCGGTGGTGATCTGAATCGCACTGCGGACGCGGCCGCCGAGCGGGGCCGCATAGATCTTGTTGGCATAGGTCTCTTGCATGAGCTGGCCGCCGCGCATGCCGCTGACGGTCACGAACACGATCACGACATCCTGCAAAGTGATGGGCACCGCATTTTCCAGAATATCCTTCAACAGTTCGCGACGGTCGCGCAGCCGCAGGTCGTTGAGCAGCGCCTTCATGATCGCCGCATGGCCGGGATAGCGGATGGTGCGGTAATTGAGGTTGCGCACCTTGCCGGCGAGCGTTTCGCAAAGGGTGCCGAGGCCGCCCGAGGTGTTGAACGCTTCGTATAAAATGCCGTCGAGGGAGAATTCCTCCAATTCCTCCAGCGGCTGCGTTTCGCGCCGCTGGCCGTTGACGATCGCTTCGCACGGTTCGCAGTATTCGTTGATGACGCCGTCCGTGCTCCAGGTCAGATTGTAGTTCAGCGCATTGGACGGGAACTTCGGCAACGCTCCGACGCGCATGCGCACATCCTGCAGCGTGTCGAAGCGGGAGGCCAGGTCGCTCGCCACGATGGTGATGAACCCCGGGGCCAATCCGCATTGCGGAATGAAGGCGGTGCGGGCACCGTCGGCCAGCTGTTTCACCGCACGGGTGCTCGCGACATCTTCGGTCAAATCCAGATAGTGAGCGCCGGCCGCTTTGGCCGATTCAGCGATGAGCCGGGTGGCGTGATAAGGCGCGGCGCTCAGAACGGCGAACTTCCCGGCGAGGATTTTGCGCAGCGAGTCGCCCTGGGTGATGTCGGCAGGTACTTTGGCGATGGCAGCCGCCGTCTCGAGCCGATCCAACTGTTGCTGCGAGCGATCGACGACCGTTACCGCGTAGTCGCCCGACCCGGCCAGCAATTCGGCGATCATTGAGCCGATCTTGCCCGCGCCTACGATAACGATGTCTTTCATTTGCCGATCCTCATGTATTGGCCGCTATTTTTGACCGATTACCCTGCAAATGGTAGGGTCATTTTAGACGTTTTAAAGGTATGATTACGGCGTTACATAGGTCTGGACCGGCGAATTGCCATGGACTCCATAGACGAAAAGCTGCTATCGGCCCTGCGGGAAAACGGCCGCGCGTCCACCGCGCGGTTGGCCCGGCTGGTAGGGCGCTCGCGCACCAGCGTGCAGAGCCGCATCGAACGGCTGGAGAAGCAGGGCGTCATCATCGGCTATGCCGTTCTGCTGGCGCCCGAACACAGTCTCGGCGCCGTGCGGGCGCATGTCATGATCAAAGTGGGCCCGAAGGAAGCGCGCGCCGTCAGCGCGGCGCTGCAGGCCATGCCCAAGGTGCGCGTGCTGCATTCGGTGAGCGGCGAGGTAGATTTGATCGCCGTTGCGGCCACCGCGTCCGTTGCCGAGATGGATGAAGTCATCGATCGCATCGGCGCGCTGGACGGCGTGGAGCGCACCACGTCGTCGATCATCTTGTCGACGAAATTCGAGCGGTAGGAGCCTGCCTTTTCCGCGCGAGCCGCGGGGCGTTCAGCCTAGCGGCCGCCGCTGAGGCCGATCGAGTTCACGACCTTGGCCACCCCCGGGGCCTGAAGGGCAACCGATTCCGCGATCTGCCGCTGCAGATCGGTATCGACCAAGCCGCTCAAATAGACCACGCGATCCACGGTTTGGACATGGATCAGATTAGGAGGCCTTAAAGCGGGATGCTGATCGAACAGCGTTTCGACTTCACCACTGATATTGGCGTCGCCCGGGCAACCCTCAAGACCGCATTTGCGGTAGGCCGCACATGCCGGGAGGGCGGCCAAGACGATGCTGACCGCCAATGCGCATAGTTGTCTTGACCGCCACATGGAGTGCGCGCTCCGGGTGAAGAACGTGTGTGTGGGAATCGTATCCAGTTGGAGGCTCGATGAGTAGGACAGTTCCCGACAGGCACACGGGTGTTTAAAGGCTATGATCGGATCGGGCCGCGGGGCCATGATCATTCGTCGCCGCAAAGGGCCTTGCGGGGGAGGGAATCGTGAAAGTCATGATCAGCTTGCTCGTTGCCGCGTACCTGGCAACGGGGTGCGTTGCCGGAAGCAACGTTTCGCACGAGGATAGCCCAGGGGCAACGAAGCGCGATGCCGGGCCGGCTCTGTGCCGCGACGGTTCGACACCGCCGTGCAACGATCGAAACTGAGGAACGGGCTGCGCAAATAAAAAACGGCGTGGGCCTTATTGATAGCCCACGCCGCCGGGATATCGCACCGGCGGGGGAGTTGGCTGGCTTGCCGGCGCGAGATTCTCCAAACCTGCTTCGACGGCCACATCGAAGCGCAGATCCATCCTGCCAAAAATAATCCGCAGGGGGGCGGACGCTTTGTAATTGACGATGAAATTTTTTTCGCTTGACAGAAAGCGGGGTGCTACATGGCGGCCGAAGGCGCCACGCGCGGCTGGCGCACGCGGTGCACGATGAGATAGGCGATAACGGCCACCACGAGGGTAATGCAGCTGACGTAGAAATCCCTCTGCAGCGCGGGGGTGAAGGCCATCGCAATGAGGACTGCGCCCATGCCGGCGATCGCCGCGAAGCTCAAATAGGGGAACAGCCACATGCGCACGGGAGGCGGGGGGAGCCCTTCCTGTTCGCGCCGGCGGCGCAGGCGGATTTGCGCGGCACAAATGCTCATGTAGATGAACACGATCACGGCGCCGGAGGAGCTGACCAGGAAATCGAACACGACTTGCGGCGCTTGGGTGGCTGCAATGATTCCGAGAAAACCCGCAACCGCGCCGATCAACACCGACACCACCGGCACGCGCCGCGCATTCAATCTCACCAGCGACTGCGGCGCATCACCGCGATCGGCCAGGATGAACAGCACGCGCGAGCTCACGTAAAATGCGGAATTCAGGCAGGACAACACGGCCGTCAGAATGATCACGCTCATGATCGTTCCCGCCCACGGCACATGCATGGTGTTGAGCGCCAGAGTGAAAGGAGATTCACCCGAGCGCACCGTGTTCCATGGCGCCACGGAAACGATGAAGAAGAGCGAGATCACGTAGAAAACCAGGATGCGCAAGATCACGGCGGTACTCATTCTCGCGACGGCGCGGCCGGGTTGAGCCGACTCGGCCGCCGCAATGGTGGTGATTTCCGCGCCTGTCATGGCGAAGAACACCGTCGGCACCGCGGCCAGCACCGCGATCCATCCATTCGGCGTAAAGCCGCCGTAGTCGACGAGATTGCCGAAGGTCGGGCCATGCGGCGAGCTCCAGCCGAATGCATACGAAGCCGCGATGGCGATGAATACGATGATCGCGGCGACCTTGATGGAAGCAAACCAGAACTCGAACTCGGCGTAGGAGCGCGCCGACATGAGATTGACGCCGGTCATGACCGACATCAAGCCGATGCCGATCTGAAGGGGCGAGAAGGACGGAAACCAATTGTGCAGAATCTTGGCGCCCGCAATCGCTTCCACGGGTACCACCAGCACCCAGAAGTACCAATAGAGCCAGCCGACCACGAACCCCGCTCCCTCGCCCAAACCTGCGCGCGCAAATTCGGTGAACGAGCGCACATGCGGAAGGGCGGTGGTCATTTCTCCCAGCATCCGCATCACCAGCAGGATGAGCAGGCCGCAAATCGCGTAGCTGATGAAGCTTGCCGGCCCACCGGCAATGATGGAGGTGCTGCTGCTGACGAACAGACCCGCCCCGATGATGCCGCCGATCGATATCATCGTCAGGTGGCGGCCTTTGAGCGAGCGGCTGAGCTCGTGCTTGGGGGGATCTTTCGCGGGCGTGGTCGGTTGGGTCATCGCTATCCCTTCGGTTACCTGACGATAGTCTACCTGGCTTCGACGTCGGCTCGCGGATCGCCGAGCTTCGGCACCGTCGGGCTGCCCCAGAGCTGCCGTTCGCGTATCCAGGGCAGCGGGTACGCGGGGTGCGGACTGTCGAATTCGCGCGCCAGCCGGTGCGCATCCCACATCGCTTGATTGAGCTGCGCGGGCGCCTTGCAGTCGCCGGTTCTGAATATGTCCTGAATTTCGTTCGACGCCCATTCAGCCTTGCGCCGCTTCAATTCGCGCCATAGCCCATCCTCCGAGCGGCGCGAGGTCACGAGGATGACCGCATCGACATTCAGGTCGAACTCCCCGCCATTGTCCTTGCGCGGAATCTCGCCGGACGTCGGGTCCAGAAGATCGGGGCCGTATTTATAGAGATAGCTCAGGCGCACCTTGCCGGGTTCGATCTTCTCCAGCCAATGGCTGGTGTAGATCTTCACGCCTTTCTCGAACAGCATGCGCTTGTTGTTGAAGGACTCCATCGTGAAGACGCCGTACTCGGCCACATCGCCGGCATCGCAAACGTAGGTGACCTCTTTGCCTTGATTGGCCAGGTGTTCCGCGAGAGTAATTCCCATGAAATGTCCGTCGCCGTCGAGCACGAGCGCGCGTTTGCCCGGCACGGGCTTGCCCGCCGTGAGCTGAAACGGGGTCAGCACATGCGGCAGGGAATCGTCGGCGCCGGGAATCGGCCCGAAATTCGCTCCCCGTCCATCGCCGCTCCAGTGCGCGCCGGTGGCGATCACGACGCGGTCGGCGCCGTAGCGAAGGACCTCATCGGCCGTCATCTTGCCCACGCCGAGATGGACCTCGACGGCCTTCTTGAGCTTCGCGAGCTGGATCTGCCGGTAGGTGATCACCCGTCCCCATTCGTTCAGCCGCGGCAGCGTCGCCACGAACTTCCAATGCCCGCCGAGTTCCTTTTCGGCCTCGCGCAGGTGCACCACGTAGCCGCGCTCGCCGAGAATGCGCGCGCATTCCATTCCCGCCGGGCCGCCGCCCACCACCAGCACCGAGCACGGTTGGCTGGTCCTCGTGAACTTCTCGGGATGCCAGCCGCGCCGATATTCTTCGCCGATCGTCACGTTCTGCGTGCACATGATCTGGCCGCCCTGCTGGAACTTGGAGACGCAGATGTTGCAGCCGATGCATTCGCGGATGTCCTCGACCCGGCCTTCCGAGATCTTGGTCGGAAGAAACGGGTCCGCGATCGAAGGGCGAGCGGCGCCGATGATGTCGAGCACGCCGGCACGGATCAGCGCGACCATGTCGTCGGGGCTGGTGAGCCGGCCGTTGCCGACCACGGGGATGTTGGGCCCCAAGACCGACTTGCCTTGCTTGATGAACGGCGTCATCCAGCCGGACTTGCGAAAGCGCGAGGCGCCCGCGTCCTCGCCCCATTCCGCGTAGTCGCCGATCTTCAACGCGACCGCGTCAACCACGCCTTCGGTGCGGAACAATTCCAGCATTCGGACACCGTCTTCGCGGGCCTCGACGCCTTCGGGGCCGTGCAGAGTGTCGATCTCGAAGCGGGTCGTGATGCCGCACGTATGCCCCAGGGCACGCTTGAGCGCGTGCAGCAGTTCGATATAAAACCGCGACCGGTTGGCAAAGCTGCCGCCGTAGCCGTCGGTGCGTCGATTGAAGCGCGGCTCGAGAAACTGGCTCGGCAGAGTGTCGTCGCCCGCGGAGACCTCGAGGAGATCGAAGCCCGCCTGCTCGGCGCGTTTTCCCGCTTCGACGTACATGTTGATCACGCTGCGAATGTCGAGCTCGTCCATTTCGCAGCCGTAGACCGACCGCGTCGCGAATATCGGCGACAGCCACTGGCTCGGAGCGCGGCCGAACTCGCGAGACTCGAGCGACGGCGCATTGCCGCCGCTGTACCACAGTTGAATGCCGGCGAGGCTTCCGTACTTGTGCGCCACTTCGCACATGTAGCCCAAGTTGACGACGTCGCCCTGATCCCAGATGCGGGCGGACGTGTAGGGGTATTCATCCGATTCGGGATGGATGGAACAGAACTCCGTGAACACCGCACCCCAACCGCCCTCGGCTTTCATGCCGCGCAGATGCGCCTGGGCGCCGGGACGCTCGGCGCCGGGCCCTGCACAGTGCGAGGTTTGCCAGAATCGGTTGCGGAGCTTCTTCGGGCCGATCCGCACCGGCTCGAACAACACATCATGCTTGGGATCTCGGGACATATCGCTACACCCTTCTGTTTATACTGAAAGCCGGGGAATGGCCCTTAAGGCTGGAGTGCACCGCCATGAGCTTCACGGGCAAGGTTGTCTTGGTGACGGGCTCGACCACCGGAATCGGCGAGGCCTGCGCCCACGTCTTCGCCGAATCGGGAGCCAAGGTGATGGTGTCGGGCCGGCAGGTTGAGCGCGGCCGCGCCGTGGTCGAAGCCATCCGGGCGGCCGGCGGGAGCGCCGACTTCGCGGCGGCGGATCTGCGCGCCGCGGGCGCCTGCGAGCGGCTGGTCGGCGACACCCTCGAGCGCCTTAAGGGCTTGGACGTGTTGGTCAACAATGCAGGCATTCTCTACACCGCCAACGCGCTCGACACCAGCGACGAGCAATGGCTCGACACCATGGCGGTGAACTTGAATGCGCTCTTCTACTTGAGCCGCGCCGCGGTCAGGCACATGAAGGCGGCAGGGCGCGGTGCGATCGTGAACATCGCATCGGAATGGGGTCTCAATGGCGAAGCGAACCACGTGGCGTATTGTGCCAGCAAGGGAGCGGTGATTCAGATCACGCGCTGCATGGCCTTGGATCATGCGCGCGACAATATCCGCGTCAATTCCGTGTGCCCGGGCGAGATTCATACGCGCATGGTCGACGACATCCTGGCGAAGCGGGGCGGCGATCCGACAACGAATCTGCGCGAGCTTGCCGCGGGAATCCCCATGCGTCGCTTGGCACATCCGACCGAAGTCGCGCGATGCGTGCATTTCTTGGCATCCGACCTCGCGAGCTATGTCACCGGTACCAACTTAAGCGTCGACGGGGGCAACGACGCCACCGCCGGACCCTACCCCTAAACGGTGGGCATCGCCCGCGGGTGCCTGGCCGTGCTCGTAGGGTTTCGCAAGCGCCATATAGCAGCCGCCCAACAACACGATCCCCGCCGTGGTGGCGAGCATGCCGAAGACGACGTACCAAGGATCCTCGGGAGTCTGCGGCCGCGGCCAGAGAATGTTGATGATCGCGCCCACGCCATAGCCGAGCGCGAGCAGGTTCACGAGCCACCCCCTTGCGCCGAGCGTAAAGGGACCGGACGGCCGCCACCCCTTGGCGCGCGCAATCAGCGCACCCAGCACGATCATTTGAAAGGCGATATAGATGCCGACGGCCGCGAAGCTGATGATGGTGGCGATGGCGTCCTGGAGCCACATCGCCGAAAGGGCGATGACGGCAGGAATCGCCCCCATCACGACGAGCGCGTTGGACGGAACGTGATGGCCCGGCGACATACGGCTCAGGAACTTGCTGCCGAAGATCATCTGATCGCGGGCATACGCGAACACCAAGCGGCTGGCCGCGGCTTGCAAACTCAGCAGGCAGGATATGAACGATACGAGCACCACCACGATCACGGCGCGGAAACCCGCCTCGCCCATTGCGTCGCGCAGCAAGGTGACGATCGGGTCCTTATCCGCGCCCGAGATCGCCGCATTCATGTCCTTGATCGAGAGCACGAACGCCAGGCATACCCACAAAGCGGCGGCGCCGCCGATGTAGATCGTCATGCGCATGGCCTTCGGAATCTGCCTGCTCGCATCGGGCGTCTCCTCGGCGACATCGCCGCAGGCCTCGAAGCCGTAGTAGCAGAACATCGCCGCGAGCGAGGAGGCGAGGAAGACCGGCAGATAATTGCCATTGGTGTGAACGATGGTGGTGTCGAGCAGGACCTTGAGCGGCTGATGGCGCGCGTACACCAGTAGGTAGCCGCCGACGACGATCGCGCCGACGAGCTCGCAAATGAAGCCGAACATCGCGACGCGCGCGAGCAGGCGCGTGCCGCTCAGATTCAGCAGCGTCGTACCGACGATGAGCGCCAGCGCGATGATGGTCGTCGCCAACGGAGTGCTCTCAACGCCGAATAGCTGCGCGAGAAACGGCGCCACGCCGGTCGCAACGCCCGCCATCGTGCAGCATAGGGCCCAGCCATATACCCACCCCGCCATCCACGCCCAGCGCTTGCCGACGAGACGGCGCGCCCAGGGGTAGATTCCGCCGGAAATCGGAAACTGCGACACGATCTCGCCGAACACGAGGCAGACCATGAGCTGTCCCAAGCCGACGCCGATATAGGTCCACCACATCGGCGGCCCGCCGACCATGAAGGAGGTCGCGAACAGCGTGTAGACGCCGACCACCGGCGACAGATAGGTGAACCCCAGCGAGAAATTCTCCCATTTCGACATGGTGCGGTCGAAATGCGAGACGTAGCCCAACGCTTTGAGCTGCTCGGCGTCTTGGTCCGCGCCCAAGCCAGAATTGTCGGTCACTTATTCCCCCTCAAATTCCCTGTGCCTACGGCATCATCTCACGAAATTCGGGGGGCCCATGCCCCCCGAAAATGTCCCGCTCGATCGCGCCCGTGGCGCGCTGTCAGAATTTTGTTTCGAACGCCAGGCCAATCGTGCGCGGCTGATTGGTCGAAACCCGCGTGATCGTCGGCTGCTGCCACGCGAAGACCGTATTGTCGATGGTCAGTCCGGCGTGTTTGTTGGTCAAATTGGTGCCGAAGAGGGACGCCGTCCAGCGCTCCTTACCCACACCGAGCCTGAAGTCCATCAAGCCGTACGATCCCAAGGTCTCGGCGTAATAGGCAGTATCAAAAACCGGGCCGACGTAGGACTCCGCGGCCCGGAACGTCATTTTATAGTCCTCGAACAGCATCGTTTCGTAGCTCACGGCCAGGTTGCCGGTGTATTTCGGAATGCTGGTGACGCGCGTTCCGGACGAGATCGGAAGCCCTGGAGTGTCTTTCGGAGCACTGATGTAGGCCTGGGTATACGCGCCGGCAAGCTCGACCGTGATCGCATCGGTGACTTTCGCCGCCATTTCAATCTCCGGCCCGTACGTCTTGGCGTCTCCCACGTTGGTATTGTAGGGATAGCCGCAGGAGAGCACGATCAGCTGCTGGATGTTGTGCCATTTGACGTAGTAGACATCCGCGTTGACCGTGAAGCGCCGATCATTGAACTTGGCTTTCTCACCCACTTCGAGGCTCCAAATGTCGTCCGGCGAATAATAAGCAGGCTGACTGGTGAGGTAGCTCGGCCCGGTGCCCGGACCACAATAATAAAAGGCACCCTGGCTGAACGGGACCAGCGGGATCGGCAGATTGACGCCGCCGGGCCGGGAACCCTTGGAGAGCGTGCTGTATACCGTGAGATCGGTACTCGGTTCATACGACAGATTCACCTTCGGCAACAGACTGGTATTGGTTCCGGACGCGCTGTCAATCGTCGGTGTGGCATCTCCTGATGCGGTGCCGAGGCCGCGCTGATTGGCGTTGTTGCTGATGTTGAATTTATAGAACCGCAAGCCCGCCGTGAGCTTGAGGGTGGGGGTGAGCTTGTAGCTCGCCTCGCCGAAGATCGCTTTCTGGTTGAGGATGTTCGGATTGTTGTCGTTGAACATGATGCCCTGGGGATTCGGTCCAAACGTAAAGGGCGGCGCGTAGAGGGTCTGGAAGGCCGGCGGGCACTGGCCGCCCACCGCACCGCCCCCGCCCGTGGGGCCCGGGGGGTAACATGCGGGCGTCGTTACAAACCCGACCGTCTGATTCTTCGTGATATAGCCCGAGTGCAGGTTCGAATAGTACAAGCCGCCCACCCACTGGAAGTCCCCGTCACCCCGCGACGTGAGCCGCAGCTCCTGGGCGATCTGCCACGTCGTATCGTTGTCCTGGTAGAGGTTCGGGACAAATTGCGTGTAGTTGAAGATATTCTGCAAGGCTTCCGTCGAATCCGTCGATTGATAGACATCGCGCTTCCAATAGGACGATGCCGAAGTCAGGTTGGCGAACGACATGTCGTAGCTGACCTTCAGGCTCCACAGATGGAAGGAATCGTAGTACGGCTCCTTGATATCGTAAGGTTGATAGATCGCTTCGTTGTTGGGCGGGGCCTGATAATTGTTGTATCCGTCGGCATCGATGCGCTGATACATGAAGTTACCGGTGATGGACAGAGCATCGCTCGGTTGAACCAGCAACGATGCTCGCGACGAAATGAAACGCTCGATATTGGAGTTCGCGTGGTCTTGGGCGATGGGTGCGTCCTGAACGTCGCCGCGGTTACAGAAGTAAACCCCGCAATTGCCGAAACTCGTGGGAAACGGAAACTGCCCGGGTGCGATGACGTAGCGATGGATGAAGCCGCTGATGTACTTGTCCGTCGTGACGAAGCGCAGCGCTGCGATGTCGCCGATCGGAATATTGACCATCAAGCTGCCGCGGCCGTTCGTGCTGCCGCCCGTGGTTTGAGAGGCGTCGACGTAGGCGGCGCCTTCGAACTCGTGGAGCTTGGGCGGATTGGTCACCAGTTTGATCGTGCCGCCCATGGATCCGGCGCCGTATAGAGTGCCCTGCGGCCCGCGCAGTATCTCGGTGCGATTGAGATCGTAGAGGTCGGCGTCGATGACCGTGCGGCCGTTGAGCGCCACTGCGGACGCAGACAAGGGCGTCTCGTCGAGATAGAAGCCCACCGTCGCCACGGAGCCTCCGGAGGAAGCCAAGCCGCGCATTTCGTACTCGGTCTGACCCGGGCCCGCCGTGCGCAGCGAGATACCGGGGATGGCGCCGACGAGGTCCTGAATGGATGTGATGTTTTGCTCGGTAAGATCGCCCGCGCTCAAGGCGGTCATCGCGATCGGGGTCGCTTGGACGGTCGATTCGCGCTTTTCCGCCGTCACGATGATCTCTTCCAGCTCGCCTCCGGCCCTGGCCGGGGCGGCCGGGCCGGTGGCAGCGCTGGCTCCCGCCGCCGGGTCTGCGGCAGCCGGTCCACTCAGCGCCATGGCGCACACGAGCGCCGCAACCGACGAAACCAGGTACCCCACCCGCCCGTCTGCTGCGCACAACAGTTGTCTCATGTTTCAATCTCCCTGATTAAGCAAAAAAACAGCCGCGCGGCGCAGATTGCGACGTACATGCCCGATGGATTCGTCCCTACGCGCTAATTTTCTGGTTCCCATAGCGGTTCGGTAGACTCAATTCGTAACATAGGGTTTACTGACACGCAAGTTTGTTGCACGGCAGGCATGGGGGAGAACGCTTCCGCTGTTGCTCAAATGCCGCAACCGGCATCCGCGCGATGGTGACGGATGCATGCTTTGTGCCGGGATCAATGCCGCCAAGAAATGCGGGGACGGTGACGATGAGAGCATATTCGTGCGCGTTTGCGGGGCGAGCCGTTCAAGCTGCGCCCGGGAATTGAGCGCATGGAACCCGTCTCTCGCCGCCTGAGTTTGGCGGCCGTATTCTCCAGCTGCTTGGGTGTGGGGCTGATCTTCGGGTTTCAACCGCCCCTCATCGCTCTCGCATTGAGCCGATTGGGTTATTCGAGCTTTGCCATCGGCGCAGTGACGGCTGCAAGCCTGATCGCGGTGATTCTGTGCGGACCGTTCTACCCCCGGGCAATCATCCGTCTCGGCCTCAAACGCTGCGTGGTCGGTGGGATCGTGTTCGCCGCCGCAATCATGCTGCTCATGCCGCTCTGGCCCAGCGTGCCGCTGTGGTTGATGCTGAGATTTGTCGCCGGATGTGCGCTCGGCCTGGTGTGGATCGCGAGCGAGATATGGATGAACAGCGTGAGCAGCATCGAATCCCGGGGCACGGTCATGGGGATTTACGGCACCGTCTTTTCGATCGGCATCGTTGCGGGCCCGGTGCTTCTGGAATTTACCGGTACGCAAGGCGCGAAACCCTTCACGATCGGCGCCGCTTGCCTGATTCTGACCCTGCTGCCGCTGGCGATGCTGCGCAAGGTTGCGAGCGCGGCGCAGGAATTCACGCCGCTCAGGGACTTGTCGGGCGCGCTGAAAACCGCGCCCATCGTGATGCTGGCAGCCCTCGTCGCCGGGTTGGTCGAGTCCGCGGATCTGACGCTCTTGCCGTTGTTTGGAGTGCACGCCGGGCTCGATGAGCAGGCGGCGCTGCTGCTCGTCGCCGTGTTCATGGCGGGCAATGTGGTATTGCAGGTCCCGATCGGCCTGCTCGCCGACCGCTACGGACGCAAGACGCTGCTTGGAATCTGCGCGCTCGCCAGCGGCATCGGGCCCTTACTGCTGCAAGCGAGTCTGGGCAGCGCACTGCTGCTGTGG
>DATMNF010000002.1:0-3530 GCA_035569355.1 Steroidobacteraceae bacterium | reverse complement strand
GGACTTGATGGACGCGCAGCCCGTCAGAAGGGCGGCTACGATGGCTGTAATCGAGAGAAACCGCATCCACACGATTATACGCGGTCCGTGAGCTACGGCCGCTTATGTCGCACCGGGGACACGTTATAATTTTTACCATGTCGAATCAAAACCGCCGCCCCCGGACCTTGAGCTTGTGGGCCCTGTTCTTAGGCCTGGGGCCGATATCGGCACTTCCGGGCTTTGCGTCGGAGATTGCGCCCGCCGACCATGTCGTCGTCCACAAGGCCGAACACAAACTCTATTTGTACAATGGCAGCCACCTGTTGGGCGCATACAAGGTGGCCCTGGGCTTGAGTCCGGTGGGCACCAAGGAACGAGAGCACGACTTCCGGACGCCGGAGGGACGCTACTTCCTCGCTCGCCGCAACACCCGCAGCGATTATTTCCTTTCCATCCAGGTGAGCTACCCGAACAAGAACGACGAATTGCGGGCGCGAAAAAAGCGATGGGCGCCGGGCGGATCCATCATGATCCACGGACTGCCCAATGTACCCAAACATCCGGCGTCTTACTATGAGTCGAACGACTGGACCGACGGCTGCATCGCACTCTCCAATTCCGATATGGTCGAAGTGTGGCTGCGCACCCAAGACAATATTCCGATCGACATTCTTCCTTAGCGGGTGACGCGTGGAAACCACGATTCTTTCGTCTGACTTGGTCGATGCGCGCGTTGGGCCGAAGGGCAGCCTCGAGCAGCTCTCCCAGCAGGAAATAGCCAAGCTGCTCGATTCAGGCCAGGGCGGCCTGTATCCGCTGTTCCGCAAATGCGCGCTCGCCGTCCTCAATTCCGGCAGCGGCCACGACGATACGCGGCGCATCTTCGAAAAATACAAGGACTTCGATCTGCGGATCGTGAGACAAGCCTGGGGAATCAAGCTCGAGATCAAGAATGCCCCGGCGGCCGCGTTCGTGGACGGCGAGATGATCCGCGGATTGAAGGAACATCTGTTCGCAGTCCTGCGGGACGTGGTGTTCATCTCGAACGAGATCATGGACAGCGGGCGTTTCGATCCCGGCTCGTCCTCGAGCATCACCAATGCGGTGTTTCACATATTGCGCAACGCCCGGCTGCTCGAGTTGCAGCTCCGGCCGAACCTCGTCGTCTGCTGGGGCGGGCATTCGATCGGGCGCACCGAATACGACTACACCAAGAAGGTCGGCTACGAAATCGGGCTTCGCGGCATGGATGTGTGCACCGGCTGCGGACCCGGCGCCATGAAAGGTCCGATGAAGGGAGCCACCATCGGCCATTCCAAGCAGCGCATCGTCAACGGGCGCTACCTGGGCGTAAGCGAACCCGGCATCATCGCCGCCGAACCACCCAATCCCATCGTGAGCCAGCTCGTCATCATGCCGGACATCGAAAAGCGGCTGGAGGCTTTCGTACGTCTTGGTCATGGGATCGTCGTGTTCCCGGGCGGTGCAGGCACCGCCGAGGAGATCTTGTATCTACTCGGCATCCTGCTCGATCCCGCGAACGAGCAATTGCCCTTTCCGGTGATCTTCACCGGCCCCGCCGACGCGGCGGAGTATTTCGAGCAAATCAACGACTTTATCGGCGCCGCGCTCGGGCCCACAGCTCAATCGAGATACAGGATAATCATCGGCGATCCCGCCGGAGTCGCGCGTGCCATGGTGAAGGGTCTGGAGGGAGTACGGGACTACCGGCGCAGCGCAAGCGATTCCTACGGCTTCAACTGGCTGCTCAAGATTCCTCTCGAGTTTCAACTGCCTTTCGAGGTGACGCACGCGTCGATGCGGCAGCTCCGGCTGTCCCACGAGCAGCCCGTGCACAAGCGGGCCGCGGATCTGCGCCGCGCCTTCTCGGGGATCGTAGCCGGCAACATCAAGGAATACGGCATCAACGCCATCGAGAAATACGGGCCGTTCGAACTCGCGGGCGAGGCCTCGATCATGGAGCCGCTCGATAGGCTGCTGCGATCGTTCGTCGCGCAGCGCCGAATGAAACTGAACGGCACCGAATACACCCCATGCTACCGATTGGTCGCATGAGCCCAGCGCTCACCATCGTCTATCGATTCGATTTGCCCGACGGCTCGGCGAAAACCCTGGAGTTCGCCTTCGATGCGGTCGACTTCAAGATGCTGAAGGCGCCGCCCGACTCGCCGCCCTTCTGGACGGAATTGACCTTCAGCCGCTGCGCCAATTGTCCCCTCGACGAGAGGCTGAACCCGCATTGTCCGGCGGCATTGCAGCTCGCGTCCGCCCTGGAACCGCTCAATGCGCTGGTCTCATTCGACACCGTGGGCGTGACGGTGACCCAGGCGGAACGAACGATGTATGCACAGACCTCGGCGCAGCAAGCGATGAGTTCGGTGATCGGCCTGGTCATGGCGACATCGGGATGCCCGTGGACCGACCATCTCCGGCCGATGGCCCGGTTTCATCTTCCGTTCGCGAGCGAAGCGGAAACCGTGTATCGCAGCATCGGCATGTTCTTGCTTGCGCGCGCGATCGCGGGCTCGGATGAGTCGCAGGGATTCGCGGCACTCGAGTCGCTTTACGAGAATCTTCATGTGGTAAATCGCGATATGTCACGTCGCCTGGGTGCGGCGGCGCGAACGGATCCCGCCCGTAATGCGATGGCTCTGCTCGATGCGTACACGACGTTGCTGCCCGAAGCGCTCGCCCGCTCGCTCGACGAACTCAGTCCCTTGTTCGATGCGTGGAAAACCAAGAAAAATCAGGCGATTTAACTTACCGCGAGGCGCGGTGAGATGCGCATCGCAATGCTCGCGAATGACCTGAGAGCGCGCCAGGATGCCTGTGACACAGTTCCTGCCCTAGAGAGTGCGCGGCACTTACTGTCGTACACAGCAAAGAGGCACACGAAGATGAGCGACAGCAAGAACCAGACTCGTTACACAGGAATCGATCGCCGCACGCCGCGTGCGGAGCCGGGCGTCGCCAAAACGGGGGTGACCGTTCCGCGTGAGGCCTACAAAACCGGCGGCCGGCATGCGGCCATCACCAACCACCTCTACAATTGGCACAGCTACAAGAACTGGGCGGAAAAGATCCGCGGCAGCTGGGAAGACAAGAAGTAACGTCCTAGGCCGTTTGCGGCAAGTGGTTGACGCTGCGCGGCGGCTCCGACGCTTCCTTGGCCCGCAGCCATCCGACCAGCGGTTCCCAATCCTTGAGGTCCTGCTCCGCCAGTTGCTGCTTCATCTCGTACAGGCCGACCCCCTGTTCCGCTGCCCGCACATAATTTTGCGAATCGCGCAGCGTGGCAATGACCGGTATCCGCAAGGTCTCCAGAAATCTCATGAGCGACTGATAAACCAGCGTGTTGCGCTTCACCCGGTTGGCCACCACACCGATGCGGTTCTCGTCGCGCCGCACCTTCGCGATCAGCAGCAGATCGGCGATGCATTTCGAGAAGGCGTGGATGTCGATGTCGGATGGAAGCACGGGAACGATGATGGCGTCGGCGCCCCGGGTCAATTCAGGCATATCCTGGC
>DATMNF010000001.1:0-15372 GCA_035569355.1 Steroidobacteraceae bacterium | reverse complement strand
TTGCCCAGGGCGAGACTCAGCGTCGCATTGTCCGCGCTACCGCTCGGGTCGGCTTGGTACGCAGCATTGGTCAGGCGAGCGACCGGCGCTCAACTCACGCCGAACGAGATCCACGCGATCGGCATGGCCGAAGTCGAGCGTATTCGGGCGCGCCTGGCGTCTTTGCCGGCGGGGGCGCCGCCCGCGGGAGCGGTTGATCTCTTGAATGCGTATCAAGAACTGAAGGGGCAGACCCTTGCGGCCATGCCGGCGCTGTTCTCCGCCGTCGCGGGCTCAGACTTCGAGATTCGTCCGTTCGGCCCCTTGAGCGAGGCAGCGCCTCTGCTCGCCTACCAACCCGCCGCACCGGAGCGGGGCGGGACGCCCGCCATCCTGTATGTCAATGCCGCATCGAGCGCGTCGCGTCCCGGCAACGTGCAGACCGCGGTATTTCTGCAGGAAGCGCTGCCGGGACGCCACTATCAATCCGCGCTACAACAGGAGCGCAGCGACCTACCCAAGGTCCGGCGATTCGGCAACGACCCGGCGTTTGTCGATGGATGGGCCCTCTATGCGGCGTCGCTCGGCGAGGAGCTGGGTCTTTACGGCGACGATGAAGCCAAGCGAGGCGCGCTCCTGGCTCAGTTAAGATGTGCGGCGGCGCTGGTCGTCGACACGGGCTTGCATGAAAAGGAATGGACGCGCTCGCAAGCGGTCGAGTTCCTTCGAACACAGCTCGCGGCCGATGACGCCGCGGCCAGTCTGATGGCCGACCGTTTCGTGGCGTTTCCGGGAAAAGCATTGGCGTGCAAGATGGGCGAACTCCGAATCCAGGCGTTGCGCAGCCGCGCCCAGCAGGTGCTGGGTGCGCGCTTCGATATCCGCGAGTTTCACACCGAAATCCTCAAGGACGGTGCCATGCCCCTGGACATCCTCGAGGCGAAAATGCGCCGCTGGATGGAAACTCGCTGATGCATGCCGTCCCGAGCGACCGCCAGGCGGCGATATCCGTCGAACAGTATCGATCGATCGGAGTCAGACTATCCAGTGCGCCCATCATTCGCCATCGCTTTGCTGTTGTTTGCCTCCTGCGCAGCCCCCGCCGCAGATCTTGCTCAAGAATCCGCCCAGCACGGAGACATCGAAGTTGCCGTATCGCTCGATGCCACGCAACAGAGCGGCAGCGCGAGCGCGTCGGTCAGGATTCATGCAGGCCGGGAGATAGTCTGGTCGCTCATTACGAGTTGCGGCGAAGCCGTTCATTTGGTTCCCGGTCTCGTGGCCTGCGACGTCGAAGAAACGGCACCCGACGGGTCATGGCAAAGGATCCGGCATGTCATGGATTATTCATGGTACGTGCCCAAGCTTACCTATCAAATCCGTGCTTCCTACGATCCGCCCTCTAGCGTGTCGATCGAGCGCGTCTCGGGGGACTTGCGCATGCTGCGCGGCTCATGGGCATTGCAGAGCGACGGGGACGACACGATCGCTCACTACACGGTCGACCTGGCTCCGGGCTTCTGGGTTCCGCATTGGATCGTGCGCGCAGCCCTGCGGCGCGACTTGCCGAAGATGTTGCGTGCCTTGCGCGCGCGCGCCGAAATCGTTCAAAAGCAGAAACCGGGGTAATTGAAGCGTGCGGCGCCGAGTCTTCGTCATTGCGTCGATCGCGGCGGTGCTTGGACCGACAGCCTGCGAACGCGAGCCGCAACCGCCCCCGGCACGCTCCAAGCAGGTGTTTCACCTGAATCCCTACGAGAAGGACTTCGGCTATTCCCAAGCCGTGCTGATCGACAAAACGCTGTATATTTCGGGCTCGGTGGCCGCAGATGAGAACGGCCGTTTGGTCGCTCCGGGAGACATGGCCGGGCAAATGCGCGCCGCGTACGCCAATATACGTCGCACGCTCGCCGCTCACGGGGCCGGTTTCGGCGAGGTCGTCAAAGAGACCATCTATACGACCAACATGGATGCCCTGTTGAAAGCCTCCGACATAAGGCTCGAGTATTACGACAAGGAGCGGCTGCCGACGACCTCATGGGTCGAGGTGCAGCGTTTGGTGGACCCGGGATTCCTCGTCGAAATCGAGGCCGTTGCAGAGCTGCCGTAGACAACCTGAAGGACCTTAGGTGTTGCGTAACGTGGTTGACAAGAAATTCGAGCGTCGTCTCGCCGGGCTCATCAATTCCGGCGAGAAAGGCGTGCTGCGGGGAGGCCGCAAAGGCGTCGAAAAAGAGTCGCTGCGAGTCTCCCCCGCGGGCGATATCGCTCAGACGCGTCATCCGGAGGCTCTCGGAGCGCCGCTGACCGACGAAAACATCACGACGGATTTCTCCGAGGCTCTCATCGAGCTGGTCACTCCGCCGTTCGGCGAAACCTGGGAGTTGCTGCAGTACTTGTGCGATATCCACCAATTCGTCTATCGCCACTTGGGCGATGAGTTGCTGTGGGCGACCAGCATGCCGTGCCGCCTGGATGGCGATGCCAGCATTCCGCTTGCCCAATTCGGGACTTCGAACGTCGGCCGGATGAAGACCATCTATCGCAATGGGTTGGGCGTGCGCTATGGACGCATCATGCAGGCGATCTCCGGCGTGCATTTCAACTATTCCTTTTCCCCGCGTCTATGGGGCGTGCTCGAGGAGGTCAATCAATCGCAGCAGCCGCTGCAGAGCTTCGTGTCCGAGCAGTACTTCGGTGTGCTACGCAACTATCGGCGCTACGGCTGGCTGGTGCTGTACCTGTTCGGCACGTCGCCGGCGGTATCGAAGAGTTTTTTTGCCGGGCGGGAGACCAGCCTGCCCTCGCTCGACCCGGACACTTTCTACGAGCCCTACGGGACGTCGCTGCGCATGAGCGACATCGGTTACCGCAACAAGAATCAGGCCACCTTGAGCGTATCGGTCAACAGCCTGGGCGAGTACGTGCGCGACCTTTCGCGGGCGATAAGCACACCCTTTGAGCCATACGAGGAGCTCGGCGTCAAGGTTGACGGCGAATATCTTCAACTCGATGCCAACATCCTGCAGATCGAAAACGAATACTACAGCTTCATTCGGCCGAAACGAGTGGCACGCTCCGGCGAGCGTCCCACCAAGGCGTTGCAACGGGCTGGAGTCGAATATGTGGAAGTTCGCGCGCTGGACGTGAGTGCGTTCGATCCGGTCGGGGTCAATCAGAACAAGTTGCGCTTTCTGGAAGCTTTTCTCGCATTGTGCCTGCTGCGCGAAAGCGCGCCGATCAGCCAGGGCGAACAGGCGAGCCTCGACGCCAACCACTTGCTGGTGGCGCGGCGGGGCCGCGAACCGAAACTCTTGCTGAAGCGCGAAGGGCGTGATGTTCCAATGCTGGAGTGGGCGCGCGAGTTGCTCGATGCGATGCAGGGACTGTGCGAGCTGCTCGATCACGGCGAATCTGCGCGCCCCTATACGTCCGCCCTCGAGCAGCAGCGGGCAAAGATCGACGATGTCGAGCGCACGCCGTCCGCGCGTTTGTTGACCGACATGCGCCAGAGCGGCGAGTCTTTTTTCCAACTCGCCGCGCGAATGTCGAAATTGCACAAGGACTACTTTCTGGGCCTGTATCCACCCAACGAACGACGTCTGGCGGAATTTGCAGCCGCCGCACGCGAGTCGCACGAGGCGCAAGCGCGGATCGAGGCGGCGGACAAGTTGAATTTCGACACCTACCTTGCGAACTACCTAGCCGACTGAGCCGCCGCATTTAACATATTTTGAGAACCGTTCGCCGCTTTTTTGCCTCAAAGAGTGGCGCAGGTCATTGAGCGCGCGCGCGCTCATGAGTACGGTGCATGGAATGAGCATCGCCGATCGACTTCCCACCGCAGATCTGCCGGACTCGCCGCAGGCACGGCAGCTGAGGGCGGGATTTCCCTGGCTCACTTTCGATCCGGAACTCGAGACCGAATTTCGGCGCACTCATTTCGACGAAAATCTGCTGCACACGCGGGTGAATCTGTGTCTGGCCGTGATCGTTACCATCGCCTTTTCCGCGATGGACTCGATGGTGCTCGGCTCCGAACTGAACCGAATTCCCAGCATGATCCACCTGTTGATCATCGTTCCGACGCTGCTCATCGGATTGGCATCGAGCTTCTCGCAACGACGCCATCGAATCTATCCGCCGCTCGCGTTGGTTGCATCGACGATCCTCGGCTTGAGCGTGGCAGCCATTCAGATCATTGCCACGCTCGGCGGCATGTCGATGCTGTTTCCATGCTTGATGCTCACCATCACGTTCATTTACTTCATGGGCGGACTCATTTTCTTTCACGCGGTCGCGGCGAACGCGATCGTGATGCTCGTCTATCTTGCCGCGGGCACCGCACTGCAGCTGCCCGGCCGCGAGTTCGCATACGATGCGTTGGCGATGATCGCCGCCAACCTGTTCGGCGCCTCGGTCGTCTACATGCACGAAAAAACCAGCCGCATGCGCTACCTCGAAGCGGGTCTGCTGCGGGAATTGGTCGCGCGGGACGGTCTCACGGGCATACAGAACCGCCGAATGTTCGACCAGCACATCCAGCGCGTCTGGCAGCAGGCCGTGCGCGAGGAGGAGCGGGTGGCCGTGCTCCTCGCGGATATCGACTGTTTCAAGGACTATAACGATCGCTACGGACACCAGGCCGGCGACGAATGCCTACGCGCCGTGGCCGTGTCCCTCAGCCAGTGCGCGCGCAGGCCCTTGGATTTCGTGGCACGCTACGGTGGAGAAGAATTTGCGGTCGTCCTGTACGAAGCCAGCCGCGAATACGTCGCCGAAGTGCTGACGCGCATTCAGCGATCCATAGCGGAACTCAATATCCCCCATGAGGCCTCGCGGGTGGCGAGTCGCCTGACGGTGAGTATCGGTGCAGCCTTCATCCTTCCGAGCAGCAATCGTACGCACGACGGGTTGATCCAACTGGCCGACGAAGCGTTGTACAGCGCCAAGGAACAGGGCAGAAACCGGGTGGTCGTCATGGAAGCCGAATACCACACCTTGAGGACCGGCCGCTTCGAGAAACGCCGCGGGCAGCGCGCACTCTAGGAGCCTGTCGTGGAATACTCAGACAGGCTCCTCGCCCATGCTCCATGCATCATTGCCGTCAAGGCCGATAGATGGCAATCCGCGCCTCTTCGCCAGCTCTTCTGCTGGCGCGGAACATTCCCTCCGAGTTGAATTCCATGACGATCTCACCGCCGCGGTCGATTGCGATGACTCCCCCTTCGCCCCGCATCGCCGGGAGCTCCTCCAGTACGACCTCGCACACTGCTTCGCTCAAGGTGCGGCCGCCAAAGCGAACCCGGGAACAAATATCGTGGGCGACGGCGGCGCGGATGAATATCTCTCCGTGTCCAGTGGCCGACACGGCGCAAGAGCGGTCGTCGGCATAAGTGCCGGCGCCGATGATGGGTGAATCGCCGATGCGCTGATAGCGCTTTCCCGTCATGCCGCCGGTCGAGGTGGCCGCGGCCAGCCGGCCGCCGCCGTCGAGCGCCACCGCTCCGACGGTCCCGACGTGGGATATGGTCAAGGCCGACAGTCCGGTGTCGCCGCCCCGGATGCGCTCGAGCTGACGCCAGCGCTCGGGAGTATAAAAATAACTGCGAGGCACCAGCGCAAAGCCACGGGTCAGGGCAAATTCTTCCGCCCCCGCCCCGCTCAGCATGACGTACTCCGAATGCTCCATGACGGCGCGCGCCAGGTCGATCGGATTCCTGATATGGGTCACGCCGCACACCGCGCCGGCCTCGAGGGTGCTGCCGTCCATGATCGCGGCATCGAGTTCATTGCCGCCATCGAGGGTGAAAACGGAGCCCACGCCGGCGTTGAACAAGGGATTGTCCTCGAGCAGGACGACCGCGCGCGTCACCGCGTCGAGACTCGAACCGCCCGCCTGCAGCACGGCGAAACCGCCATCGAGGGCGGCGGCGAGACCATCGCGGTACTTGCGTTCGCTCTCGGCGTCGGTTTCGGCGCGCGGCAAGGTGCCTGCGCCGCCGTGAATTGCTAGCCCGAACATCTTGCCCCCAAGGCTATCATCATTCGCGGACGAATCCAGGCTCCTGTCCCTGCCGCTGCGGCACGGTCACTTGCAGTCCATCGAGCTGCGCCGTGATATGAACCTGGCAACTGAGACGACTGTTATCACGCGGCTGCCACGCACTCTCCAGCATGCCTTCCTCCATTTCCTCGCGCGGTTCGAGCCGCGGCAGCCAACAGGGATCGACGTACACGTGGCAGGTCGCACAGGCGCAGGCGCCGCCGCATAGCGCGACCACGCCTTGCACGCCGTGTTGCCGCGCTGCCTCCATCAATGTGATGCCGAGCGGCGCATCTATCTCATGCCGGCTGCCGCCAGGCTCTATGAACACGATCTTGGGCATCAAATCGAGTCTTTGATCGAAACTTGATTGTCCGCCAGCTTTTGCGGATTCAACTGCGCGCGCTCGGCGATGAGCTTGCGCGCCGCCATGTAATCCTTCGAATGATTGACGGCTTCGACCGCAAGTAATTCCCCGCCCTTGAGATAGCAGACGCTGAAGCTGCGCGAGGCGGGGTCGCCCCGCAAGACTTGGGTGTCGTAGTCCTGCGAGAGCCCGACAATGAGCAGCTTGTTGTCGAACTGATCGGACCAGAACCACGGTACCCGATCGTGCGGCACCGGCTTGCCGAGCAGATTGAGCGCAGCGGTCTTTGCCTGCTCAAACGCGTTATCCACGGACTCGAGCCGGACCCGCCGGCCGAAGCGCAGCGACGGATGGTTGGTGCAATCGCCCGCCGCATAAATCTCGGGATCGCTCGTGCGGCAGTATTCGTCGACCACGATGCCGTCGTTGCACGCGAGACCTGCCGCGCTCGCGAGTTCGGTCGTCGCGATGGCTCCGACGCCGACGATCACCAGGTCCGCCGCATGAGCGCTGCCGTCGGCACACACCACCCTTTCCACCCGTCCTTGCCCCTCGATGCGAACGACCCGCGTGTCGCAAATGATGCCGACGCCGCGCGTGCGGTGCTCCTCGGCGAAATACCGCGATACGGCCGGCGCCACCACGCGATTCATGATCCGGTCGGCCATTTCCAGCACCGTGACTTCGCAGCCCATGCCGCGGCAGGTCGCCGCCGTTTCGAGTCCGATGTAGCCTCCACCCACGATGACGACGCGAGCTCCAGCTTTGAATCCCGTCTGTATGGGCGCGACATCCGCGAGAGCTCGCAGATAGCGCACACCGGGGAGGGTGGCGCCCGGGCAGGTCAACCGACGGGATCCTGCGCCGAGACACAGCAATAACCGGTCATAGGCCAACTTTTCTCCGCCGGCGAGCTCGACCTGCCGCGCGGCTGCGTCGAGCCGCACCGCAGGGGTGCCCAATCGCAGCTCGATTCGATGCTCATCGTAGAAGGAGCGGTGCCGGAACAGCAGGCGCTCGGCCGCCAATTCGCCGCAAAGATATTTCTTCGACAGCGGCGGACGCTGGTACGGCAGCTCCGGTTCGTCTCCGATCAGCACCAAGCGGCCCCCGAAACCCTCCCGCCGGAGGGTATCGATGGCCTGAGCGCCGGCCTGGCCGGCGCCGATGATGACGATGGTGGAGATCATTGGATTCCTTGGACGCGCCGGGAGACTACAGGTCTGCCTTTATAGCGGTTCGGAGCCCGCCCCGAAAGGGTGAATGAAGGCATACGCCGCTTCGTCCGCATATGGCCGTGCCTCAAGCACGCAATCGTAATAGTATTGTCGCGACGGCCCCTTTCTCGCGGAGAGTCCGATGAAATTGATCACTGCCATTATCAAGCCCTTCAAGCTAGACGACGTGCGGGCGGCGCTTTCCGAAATTGGGGTCTCCGGCATGACGGTAACCGAGGTCAAGGGCTTCGGGCGCCAGCGCGGTCATACGGAACTGTACCGCGGCGCGGAATACGTGGTCGATTTCGTGCCCAAGACCCGCATCGAAGTTGCCGTCAAGAACGAGCTGGTCGATCAAGTGATGGAAGCCATCGTCGGCGCGTCGAAAACCGGAAAGGTGGGCGACGGAAAGATCTTCGTCACGGATATCCTTCGGGTTCTACGCATCCGCACCGGCGAGACCGACAACGCCGCGTTGTAGCCGCTTCGTCGGTGAAATTATCCGACGGTTGCCGGTGGGTTGCGTGCACGGTCCTGGCCGCGGCGATCTCCGAACCCGCGTTGGCGGCGAAGTTCACGGATCAGGAACACACGCGCATCGAGGAGCCGCGTCCCCCGGATTTGCCCAGCGATAGCGAGCTCGAGGCGGCCGGCGCCGTCATCGGCAAGGTCGATATCGATATTCGCAACATATTCGATGAGCGCGACCCGCGCGAGGTGAATGGGCTGTTCCGGCTCGCGAACCGTCTGCACATCCGAAGCAAGCGCTCGACCATCAAAGCGCAGCTCCTGTTCGCAAGCGGCGACAGATACCTCGCACGCAAATTGGCCGAAACCGAACGGGCGCTGCGGCTCCTCAGTTATGTGTACGACGCGCGGGTGGTGCCCGTGCGTTATGCCGACGGCAAAGTCGATGTCAAGGTGATCACCAAGGATGTCTGGACCTTGAGCCCAGGTATCTCGTTCGGGCGTGCGGGAGGCAGCAACAGCACCACCTTCAACCTTCAAGATACGAACTTCCTCGGATGGGGAAAGACGCTGCAGGTGACCCGGGGCAGCACCGTCGATCGCACCAGCGATAGCCTCGAATGGACGGATCCGAACGTGTTCGGTTCCCGGTGGACCTCGGACCTCAACTATTCGAATTCGAGCGACGGCTCGGAGCGGTCGCTGAAAGTGGTGCACCCTTTTTTCTCGCTCGATGCGCCGTGGAGCACGAAGATTACGGCCCTGAAATTCGACCGCACCATTTCCCGCTACAACTTGGGCAACATCGTCGATCAGTTGAACGACGATCAAACGTCGTACGAACTCAGCGGCGGCCTTTCCAACGGTTTGATCGACGGGTGGACCAAGCGCCTGACGTTCGGCATGCGCTACGACCGCAATTTGTTCCTGCCGGCTCCGGGTACCTCGGTGCCCGCGCAGCATCTGCCGCCCGACCGGACGCTGTCATACCCTTTTGTCGGATTCGACATCCTCCAGGACAACTACAAGAAGGTCGGCGACGAGAATCAGATCGGCAGGGCCGAGGATTTCTATTTCGGCACCGAAATCACGGGTGAAGTGGGTCTTTCGAACACTGCGTACGGCGCGGACCGCAACGCCATCATGCTGGCGGCGAAGGCTCTGCGCGGCATCGAGATAAGCGAGGTGCAACAGGTATTCTTGACGAGCGATTTCACCTCCCGCATCGAGGACGGCCGGGCGCGCAATTTGATCGCCGACGCCGGCGCAAAATACTATTGGCGCTGGCGAACGGATTGGCTCCTGTATGCGGCAGTGTCGGGTACGGTCACCGATTCACTGGACCCCGAAATGCAATTGCTGCTCGGCGGCGATAACGGCCTGCGAGGCTATCCGTTGCGTTATGAATCCGGCACGTCCCGGGCGCTGCTCACCGTCGAGCAGCGGTTCTATACCGACTGGTTTCCTTTTCGCCTGGTGCGGGTGGGCGGCGCCATTTTCGCCGATGTAGGCCGTACCTGGGGGAGCGGCGTCATCGGAAACAGCAATCCGGGATTGTTGCGCGACGTGGGATTCGGCCTGCGGATCGGCAATACGCGATCTGGACTCGGCAACGTGTTGCACATCGATTTCGCGTTTCCCCTGAACAACATCGCCGGGATCCAAAGGTTCCAATTCCTGGTGCAGACGATGCAGAGCTTCTAAGGAGCCTCGGACAAGCCCCTTAGTCCTGCGCCGGCTTGCGGCGTCGCGAATAGAGCCACAGGAAACCGATGCAAACGGCGAAATTCAGCACCCACCACCACAATTGCCGGGCGGAATTCTTGTCTTCCGATTCGCCGGCGGCCCCGGCGACCTGCACCGTCCCCTTGAGGGACTCGCGCGCCGCCGCCTGCGCCACGTCGAATTCGACCGCCGCCGCGCCCGGGAGAGTCAAATCAGGTGTCTGAAGCGTGAAGCTGCCGTCGGTCTCGGCGGTGGTCGGGTGCGCAACGCCGCGCAGCACCACCGTCACCGTGGCGTCGCGCACGGGCGCGTTGTCGATCAATCGGCTCAGGCGTATGGTCATCCGATCGCCGCGAACCAGCCCGACCGCGAGTAGTTCGGCGGAGCGTGCTTCTATGCGGGCGGGCGCCGGCGCCGATGGCCCGCCGGCAGCGGAAGTCGGCGCCGTTTCGGCCAGGCTGAACGCGGCGAGGATCACGGCAACCTTGAGCGCCGGCGGTCTGCTCAAAGCAAAAAGCCCCAGATCCCCATCGCGGTGCCGGCGATGCTGGAAAGCACGCCGAAAATGGGGAAGAAACGCTTGCGCGCCAGAAAATACAAGGAACACAGCACCAGTCCCAGTTCCAGCAAACCTTCGCCGATATCGAAGCGCAGGGCGCGAACCTCCTCGACATCGCTTTCGTCGTCCTTGGCTTTGGCGTCAGCTTGAATTTTCTCGGCATCCGCAGCGTACTTGGCGCGGGCCGCCTCCAACTTTTGAACGGGGGCCTCCAGCTTGGCGGCGTCCGTACCCAACGTGTGCAGCAGCGTCACCGCTGTCTCGCTCGTGTATTCGCGAATCTTCTTGGCCTGGTAGTAAGCCCACGCGTCGTTCGATTCGGTTCTGTGAATCACCGCGTCGGTATGCGCACGGTGCGACGCGATGGTGACCACCGACAGAAGGATGCCGACGACCCCCACTAGAATTCCGACGCCGCGGGTATACGGATCGGCAACATGTTCCGGTTTGACTTCGATTTCAGTCATGGTTTCGAAGGTGTCCTCAAATGAAGCCTCTCACGGCGCCGTGATCGGCGCGTGCCCGGGTTGCGAAGAGACTCGCGACAGCCAGGCCCGAATCGCCGGATACGCGTCAAGCTCGAGTCCCGCTTCGGGAGCAACGTGGGTGTAAGCGTATAGCGCGATATCCGCGAGCGTGAATCGATCGGCGACCAAGAAGGTTTTGTCCGCGAGGCCGCGCTCGAGCACGTCGAGCGCTTCGCGTCCCTTGGCCGTCTTCTCGATCAACCGTTCGCCCAGTTCGAGCGGCGTTTTGTGCAACGAGGTCAACCAGAAGCGAGCCGTGCCGATGTTCGGTTCGAGGTTGTACTGCTCAAAACACAGCCACTGCCAGAGTTGTGCGCGCTGCCACGCATCGCCGGGAATCAATTCGGTGCCGTCGGCCAGGAAGCCGATGATGGCATGGCTTTCCGCCAAGTAGCCGCGGCCCGGGACCTCCAATAGCGGAATTCGGCCGTTCGGATTCTTCGCCAGGAACTCCGGAGTGCGCGTCGCGCCGCGCGTGATGTCCATCTGCACCAACCGGTACGGGATTCCCAGGCGCTTGCAGACCAGGCGCACCTTGTAGCCGTTGCCCGAGGGTAGGTAGTCGTACAGGGTGTAAGAGGCGTTCATTTGACGGCGTGCAAGCGCGGATTTGCCCGCGCGATACCGAGGACGCCGCTGCGCACGACTTCGACGATTTCGCCGAACGCGGCGACGTTCGCGATGAACTCGCCGATCTCGGTTTCGGTGCTCGTGAGCTCCACGATATAACTGGAGGGATTGGAGGAAAGCACCCTGCCGCCGACGCGGCGCAGCAACGTACCGACGGCCTCGATGTGCTCGGCCGCAATCTGGAGTTTGATCAGCAGCAGTTCGCGCGCGAGAGTGTCGCCGCTGGTCATGTCTTCGACCGCCACGACGTCGACCAGCTTCAACAGTTGAGCGTTGATTTGCGCAATCACCGGGTCGGATCCGATCGTGACGAGCGTGACGCGCGACACCGTGGGGTCATTGGTGGGAGCCACGGACAACGACTCGATGTTGTAGCCGCGAGTCGATATGAGACCCGTCACGCGGGTGAGCGCGCCCGCTTCGTTCTGCAGGAGTATTGCTATGAGGTGCCGCATGGATTTCCAAGCATACGGGACGGCGGCACTTGGGCGCCAGGGCGAGAACTGCTAGTCTTTCAACGTGAAAGAGCGTTACGACATGTTAAATCAAGCCGCACACCCCAAAGCCGGCGCCAGCATGACCGGCGCGGATATGCTGGTGCAGGTGTTGGCCGATGAGGGTGTCGACACGATATTCGGCTACAGCGGCGGCGCAATTTTGCCGATATACGACGCCGTATTTCGCTACAACCAAGCGCACCAATCCGCGATGCCCTTGATCGTGCCGGCCAATGAACAGGGCGCGGGATTCATGGCCGCGGGCTACGCGCGCGCCAGCGGCAGGGTAGGCGTGGCTCTCGTCACCTCCGGACCGGGCGCAACGAATACGGTGACGCCGGTACGCGACTCCATGGCCGATTCGGTACCCATCGTGGTGATTTGCGGCCAAGTGCCCACCACGGCCATCGGCACCGATGCATTCCAGGAAGCGCCCGTCCCAAGCATCATGGGCGCCGTGGCCAAGCACGTATTTCTGGTCACCGACCCGACCAAATTGGAAGCTACGGTCCGCACGGCGTTCGAAATCGCTCGCACCGGCCGCCCCGGCCCGGTGGTCCTCGACGTGCCGAAGGACGTGCAGAACTGGAAAGGCGTGTTTCACGGCTCCGGACGCCTGCCGGTGGCCGGCTACCGGCAGCGAATGAACCGGCTCGAAGCGAGCAAACTGCCGGAAGCGGCGTGCGCCGATTTGTTCGCGGCCCTGGGCGCGGCGAAACGCCCGCTGATCTACGCCGGCGGCGGTGTCATCAACAGCGGTGCGGCGCCCAGCTTGCGCGAGTTTTCGCAGAAATTTCAGATTCCCGTCGTCACCACTCTGATGGGCATCGGCGCCGTCGATACGACGCACCCAATGTCGATGCGCATGCTCGGAATGCATGGGGCGGCATTCGCCAACTACGCCGTCGATGACTGCGATTGTTTGCTGGCGCTCGGCGCCCGTTTCGACGATCGCGTGGCCGGCAATCCGGTTAAATTCGCCGGCGGCGCCAAATTCATCGCGCATTTCGACATCGATGCGTCGGAGATCAACAAAGTCAAGCGGGTGAACTTGAGTCATGTCGGCTTGATGCCGGACGCGCTGCAGAGTTTGCTGGAGTACGGCAATCGCAAGGGCTTCACGCGCGACTGGTCCGAGTGGCACCGGCATTGCGATGAACTTCGCTCGAAGTACGCCATGAACTACGATCGAGCCAGCGCGCTGATCCAACCGTACTACGTCATAGAGGAGATCAATCGTCTGACGCGCGGCGAGGCCATCATCACCACGGGCGTGGGCCAGCACCAAATGTGGGCGGCACAGTATTTCGATTTCCGCAGTCCGCGGCTCTGGCTGACGTCGGGAAGCATGGGCACCATGGGCTTTGGTTTACCGGCGGCCGTGGGCGCGCAGTACGCGCAGCGCAATCGCCTGGTGATCGACATCGACGGCGATGCCAGTATCCGGATGAACATCGGCGAACTGGAGACCGTTACGACTTACGATCTGCCCCTCAAGGTGGTGGTGCTCAACAATTGCGGGGATGGCATGGTCAAGCAATGGCAAAAGCTGTTTCACAGCGGACGCCTGAGCGCGAGCGACAAGAGCCTGCACACCAAGGATTTCGTGAAGGCGGCGCTGGCCGACGGCTTTAAATACGCCGTGCGGCTCGACAAGAAAGCCGATGTGCCGCGTGTCATCGACGAATTCATCCGTTTCAATGGTGCTGCTTTCCTCGAAGTCATGATCGACCCGGATGCGGGGGTCTATCCGATGGTGGGGCCCGGCCAGTCATACGCCGAAATGATCACGGGCGAGCACATTCCCTCGCGCACACCGGTCGCCATCAAGGCGCCGGACGCGTCGGAAATGTTCTAGGAGCTACCACACCCCGACATTGGGCATCGAGGTCCACGGCTCCGACGGAGAAAGCGCAGCACCCTTCTGCAGCAGCTCGATGGAAATGTTGTCCGGCGAGCGCACGAATGCCATCCGCCCATCGCGCGGTGGCCGGTTGATGGTTACTCCGTGATCCATCAGACGCCGGCATGCGGCGTAGATATCGTCCACCGCGTAGGCCAAATGCCCGAAATTGCGCCCCCCGCCATAGCTTTCCGGATCCCAGTTGTGCGTCAGTTCAACCTGTGCGTCTTCGTCGCCGGGCGCCGCTAGAAACACCAGCGTGTAGCGTCCCTGGGGGTAGTCTCGGCGCGACAATTCGCGAAGCCCGAGCGCATCGCGATAGAAGCGCAGCGATTGCTCGATATCCGTCGCGCGCACCATGGTGTGCAGATATTTCATGGCGTAAATCCTAGGAGCCTGCCTGAGTATTACACGTGAGCCGCGGAAGCCGCGCAACGCCGCATGTGCCCACCGCTCCGGGCGCCCTGATGTTGCTTGCCTGTCACATATTGGCGACAGATTTGACATAGTGCAGCAATAGGGAAACATTGCTACATAACTGCTAGATTTATCTATGTTATCTGTTATTATTAAATCGTTGAAGAAGCGCGCGTTTGTAACCAGCGTTACTTAGTTGCAACACTGGATTGAGACAAACAAGGTCGAACGTCCAGGCACCATGCCGCGTACGTATCTTCCAGCTTAGGACGTGTCGGGTTCTTACCTAGCACCTGTTCCACTCGAATTCCCCGGCAAGTCCGGGGATTCTTTTGTCGTTGCCCATCACCTCCGCATCCGACCTCCCCGTCCTTGCGTAATCATTGCTTGTCCCGAATGAATCCGCTCGAGGAGCCTGCGCGAATGGCCTTGGTAAGCAGTCAGAACCGAGGGTCGAATGCAGGCGGTGGCCACCAATGCGGGCAGCGGCGCGGCAGCTGTTCCGGAAACCGAACGCCTCGAGGATCTCGTCCGCGCCATGGCGCGCGGGGACCGGGAAGCGCTCTCCCAAATCTACGAACAAACGGTGGGGCAGGTGTTTGCAATCTGCCGCGGGGTGCTTCGGTGCAAGGAAGATGCCGAAGAAATCGTCTGCGACGTCTATGCCAATGCTTGGCAACGCGCATGCGCTTATGACCCCGGGAGAGGGACCGTAATGGCGTGGCTGGCCGTCATGGCGAGGAACCGGGCGGTCGATCGCTTGCGGCAGCGGCGCGACGCACTATCCCTGGACGATGACCGGCACGGACTCGCCGCTTCTCTCATGGACGATGCCTTGGGTCCTGAACAAGTGCTCGCGCAGTTTCAATCGGGCACCGCCGTGCATCGCGCGCTGCTCTGCTTGACTGCGCAGCGGCGCTACCTGTTGGGCTTGGCATTTTTTCAAGGGCTGAGTCATCAGGAAATCGCCGACGCTACCCACTTGCCGCTCGGTACCGTAAAGTCACATCTGCGCCGCGCGCTGGCGGCTCTGCAGG